>NZ_JBEXWT010000141.1:0-15827 GCF_040629945.1 Kitasatospora sp. NPDC005856
CCGGAGCCGACGGCCGGCGCCCGGACGGGTCACGCCGCCCGGGCACACCCGGGCGGCCGGAGAGAGGTCCGCCCGGGGCCTGCGGCTCGGCCGGGCCGCCGCGTGCGCGCCCGCCGCGGCCCGGACCGGCCTCCACCGCTGCCGGGGCATCCGGCGGGCGGGGAGAGGAGGGCACCGTGCGCACTGAGCCCCTGCGCGTGGAGGCGCCGGCCCGAGGGCCGCTACGCCTCGCCGTGCGCCATCCTGATCAGGCGGTCCAGCACCTTGCCGCCGCCCACCCGAAGGCCGTCGTGCTCCCACTCGTTGGTGATCCAGGTCCGCAGGCCGCGCACCGCGCGGGCGGTCTCCAGCGAGTCGGCGGTGTCCACGTACATGTCGTCGTGGTACACGGCCGCCACGACCGGCACGGTGTTGGCGGCCAGCCGCGCCCGGTCGTACAGGTCGGGCCAGTCGGTCCGGGCGGCGAGCAGGTCCGCGGTCTCCTTCAGCGGACGCAGCGCCGTGTCGGTGTCGAACATCCAGGGGTAGATCATCTCCCCGGTGAACAGCACCGGCGCGTCGGACTCCAGCGCGGCCCGGGCGTCGAACTGCGGGAACTCCTTGCGGACCCGCTCGGCCGCCCAGGCGGTGCCGCCCTGGTCCACCGACCGCTGGCCGTAGATCGACTCGTGCAGCACCGCGTACAGCGGACCGCCCGCGAAGGAGAGCTGGGCCTGGGCGCCGGCCAGGAAGGTGTCGGAGAGCTCGGGCCCGGCCGCGCCCTCCACCCAGGCCTCCTCCAGCAGGTAGTGGAGCGTGCCGGAGCCGCTGCCGCCGCCGAGGAGCAGGCCGAGTGCCTGGAAGGCCTCGACGGTGAGCAGCCCGCCGTCCGGCAGGGTGGCGGGGGAGTCGGCGAGGTGGGCCGCGATCCGGCGCACCGCCTGGACGTCCTGCGGGAACCGGGTGTAGTGCTCCTCGTTCTTGTGGACCACCCGCGGGTACGCGGCGCGGTAGACGTCGTCGGCCGAGCTGCCCAGGCCGGCGAGGCCCCCGGTGATGAAGGCCTCGGTCAGGCCCTCGGACGCGATGGAGAGGTAGGTGAGGGTGCAGAAACCGCCGAAGCTCTGGCCGAGCACGCTCCAGCGCCTGTCGGCGCCGAGCAGCCGCTCGCGGATCAGCTCGGCGTCCCGGACGATCGAGTCCGCGCGAAAGTGGGCCAGGTAGTCCGCCTGCTCCTGCGGGCCGCCGCGCCGGGCGAGGGTCTGCCGGGTCGCGGGGGTGGACCGCCCGGTGCCGCGCTGGTCGAGCAGCAGCACCCGGTAGTCGTCCAGGGCGCGCTCCAGCCAGGAGTCGCGGCCGAGCGGGCGGGCGGCCTTGCCGCCGGGCCCGCCCTGGAGGAAGACCAGCCAGGGCAGGTCGTCCCGCTCGCGGCCTGCGGCCACCACCTCGCGGGCGTACACCTCGATCTGCTCGCCCCGCGGGGCGGCGTGGTCGAGCGGCAGCTGGAACAGGTGGTCGGTCGTGACAATCCCGGGCAGCCGGCTGATGGTGGACATGCAACTCCTCGGTCTCTGCTGGTCACAGCGATGGCGTCGCGGTTCACGGGGAAACCGGGTGCGGGGGCCGCGACCCCCGCACCGTATCCTGGCGGCGGTCGAGCACCGGTTCGCCCGCCCTGCCCGTCCGGCAGGAAGGCACAGCCCGGTCGGCGCCCGGCCCGAGCCGGTCCCGGCGGCGGCCCGGAGGACGGGTGCAGGCCCCGGACGCGGACGGTGACGCGCCCGTGGCGAGGCCCTGGTGATGATCCGACGAAGTGGTACGACCGCCGAACGGGGCCGCCCTGACCAGCGGCGCAGCGCTGGGGCGTGACCTGGCGGCGGTGCGCGGCGTTGACCTCGGGGGCCTGCGCCCGCTCCGGGTGGCCCGATCGCCGGGCGGTGCGGCCCGGCCGCTCGGGCACTGGCAGGGGGCGGTGACCGTGCGCGGCGCCACGACCGGTCGCCACCACGGGGCCGGACGGATCGCAGGGCGCGGGCTGCGGGGGAGGGCGTCACCGGCAGGCCGGAGCGTCGGACCTGACGGCATGCCGGGCCCGGTGACGGGCCCCGGAACGAAGGCGCGGCGCGCCGGTACCCACCCGGTACCGAGCACCGCATGGCACGACCCGCCGCCGGGTACGGCCAGACACGGCACATCCGCCGACGGGACATCCCCGTCGGCCCGGCACCATCAGCACGCGATCGAGCAGGCTCGCGGCCCACCGGCCTGACCCGGCCACCGGACCGCCGAGGGGAGGAGAGTCCGGTGACCGCCATGAGGCCACCACAGGCCATGCCGGCCGAGAGCGTGGTGGGCGCGCCGTCCAGGCCGGTGGGCCGCCCCGACCAGGCCCCGGTGGCCGGGCCCGGGGGCGCACCGGTCGGCCCAGGCCGACCGGCGGCCCCGCCGCGCCCGCAGCCGCCCGCCGTCCACCACGCGGTGATCTGCGTCAACGCCCCGGCGATGGCCGCCTCCGGCCCCGACGGTCAGCTGCGCGGCCAGGGCCTGCACGGCTTCTACCGCAACGGCGTCCGGGTGCTCGCCAGGATGGAGCTGCGGCTGGGCGGCATGGAGCCGCTGCCGCTCCAGGGCACCCTGACCAGCACCGCCCAGGCCCGCTTCCTCGGCGCCGTCCGCCTCCCCGGCGACCCCGACCCGGACCCGGCGCTCACCGTCGAACGGCTGCGGCACGCGGACGGCGTGGAGACCGTGGTCGTGCGCAACACCGGTCCGCGGCACGCCCGGCTGCCGCTGGAGATAGCCCTCGGCACGGACCTCGGCCCGGTTGCCGAGATCGCCGCCGGGCACCGCCAGCCCGACCTGCCGGGCCAGGTGCATTCCGCCGGGCTGCGCTGGACGGGGCCGGTGCACAGCGCCGTCGTGAGCGCCCAACCCTCCCCGCACGCGGTCCTGGCCGGCGCCGGTGTGCTGCGCTGGGACCTCGAGGTCCAGCCCGGTGCCCGCTGGTCGGTCGAGCTGCACACCGAGCTGGAGAGCGCCGTCGGCGGTCCGCGCCCGCCGGGCGGCCGCGGCACCGGCGTCCCGCTGCCCTGGTCCGAGCCGGAGGTCCGCAGCGACGACACCCGGGCGGCCCTGCTGGTCTCCCGCTCGCTGGACGCCCTCGGCGGGCTGCTGTTCGCCGACCCGGACCGCCTGACCGACCTCTACCCGGCGTCCGGTGCGCCCTGGCGCTTCGGCCTCGCCCCGGCCGACGCGCTCTGGGCGGCCCGGCTGACCCTGCCGCTCGGCACCCGACTGGCGGCCGGCACCCTCCGGGCGCTGGCCCGTCGTCAGCAGCTCGCCCCCGCCCCGGGTCGCACCGAGGGCCTGCTGCCCGGCGCCCTGCGCCACGGCGGTCCCGAGCTGCCGCCCACCTGCGCCGCCACCGAGGCCACCCTGCTGTTCGTCACGGTGCTGGCCGAGGCCTGGCGCTGGGGCCTGCCCCCGGCGGAGGTGGCGGAGCTGCTCCCGGCCGCCGAGCGGGCCCTGGCCGCCCTGCGCGAGGGCCTGGTCGACGGCTTCGTCACCGATCTGAGCCGACCGGTGGAGGAACGCTCCGCCCACCCGGCCGCCGCCCGCGCCGAAGTCCAGGCGCAGGCCCACCGCGCCGCCCTGCACGGGGCCGAGCTGCTGGAGGCCTTCGGCAGGCCGGGCGCCGAGGACTGGCGCGACTGGGCCGCCGCGCTGCGCGGGCGCTTCCGCGAGCGGTTCTGGATCGACGACCTGTCCGGCGGCCGTCCCGCGGCCGGACTGGCCCCGGGCGGCCAGCCGTTGCCCGCCCTCGCCTCCTCCCTGGTGCACCTGCTGGACACCGGGCTCGCCGTCGACGGCGGCCGGTCCGAGAGCCTGCTGGACCGCGAGCAGACCCGGCTGCTCGCCCAGCGGCTGGTCGCGCCGGAGCTGGACAGCGGCTGGGGCCTGCGCACCCTGAGCGCCAAGTCCCCCCGCTTCAACCCGCTGGGCCACCGTGGCGGTGCGGTGCGGGTCCACGAGACGGCGCTGGCGATCGCCGGACTGGCCGAGGCCGGTCACGAGAACGAGGCCGGCACCCTGCTGGAGGGCCTGCTCGCCGCGAGCGCCCACTTCGAGGGGCGGCTGCCGGAGATGTACGCGGGGGAGCAGCGCACCCTCGGCTGCCCGCCGGTGCCGCACCCGGCCGCTTGCCGTCCGGCGGCGGTCTCCGCAGCCGCTGCCGTGCACGCGGTGTTCGCCCTCGCCGGGGTCCGGCCCGATGTCCCGGGCGGCCGGGTGCTGGTCCGCCCGGCCAGCACCGCACCCCTGGGCGAGCTGGAGCTGACCGGTCTGCGGGTGGCGGGCGAGCCCTTCTCCGTCCGGGTGAGCCGGATCGGCGTGGCGATGGTGGAGGAGGCGTCGGCGGACCTGCAACTCGTCGCCCACTGAGCCGCCGCCGGGGGCTCGCGCCCCCGGCGGCGGTCACACCGAGTCACCGATCCCGAGCCTGCCGGTTCCCGGCCCCGCGCGGACGGGACGCGTGCCGAGCCGGGCCGGACGGGGGCCTCGGCCCCGCGGGTTCCCCGCAAGGGCCTGTGCTTATCGTCAGAGAGACGACTATGATCGTCGCCATGTCGCGTTACGATCCGTCGGCCTTCCCCCCGTTCGCTGTCACGGTTGACCTGGTGGTGCTGACGGTGCGCGACCACTCGCTCTGCGCCCTGCTGGTCAGACGCGGCGAGCCGCCGTTCCAGGGGTACTGGGCGCTGCCCGGCGGCTTCGTCCGCCCGGACGAGGGCCTGGCCGAGGCCGCCTCCCGCGAGCTGGCCGAGGAAACCGGCCTGCGCGCCCACACCGCCCCCGGCCACGAGGCGGTCGGCCCCGGCGCGACCGGTGCCCACCTGGAGCAGCTCGCCACCTACGGTCACCCGCAGCGCGACCCCCGGATGCGCGTGGTCAGCGTCGCCTACCTGGTGCTGGCCCCCGACCTGCCCACGCCCCGGGCCGGCGGCGACGCCAGCAGCGCCCGCTGGGCCCCGGTCGGCGAGCTCCTCGGAGAGAACCCGGCCGACGGTGTCCCGCTCGCCTTCGACCACGGCCTGATCCTCGCCGACGGTGTGGAGCGCGCCCGTTCCAAGATCGAGTACTCCTCCCTCGCCACCGCCTTCTGCCCGACCGAGTTCACCGTCGGCGAGCTGCGCCGGGTCTACGAGGCGGTCTGGGGCGTGGTACTGGACCCGCGGAACTTCCACCGCAAGGTCACCGGCACCCCCGGCTTCCTGCTGCCATCGGGCGGCACGACGACGCGTCAGGGCGGCCGTCCGGCCCAGCTGTTCACCGCCGGCGGTGCGACCGTCCTCAACCCGCCCATGCTCCGCCCGGAGTCCTGAGCCCGGCCGGCCCGGGCCCGGCCCACCCGGACGGTCCCCTCGCGGCGAGGCCTCCGGCCAGAGCGTGTCCGGCGGCTCCCGCGGGGCGCGCGACACGCCCCAGCCGTCGACCACCCTTCGGTCGGCAGATGGCCCCGGGGCGCAAGCGCACCTCGCCGCGTTCTCACCGGCTGCCCACGGTCCCCAGCCTGGCGGCCCGGAGGCGCCCCAACGCCTCCGTCCTGCGATGTGCGGACCCCGACGCGGTGCCCGGTGATCCGAGGCGACACGGTCGGAGACGCCCGAGGCAGCCGAATGGCCTGGCCTGGCTGCGGGCCCGGGGCGACGGCGCAGAGTGTCGGTGGACGCTCCGGCCGCCGGGCCGGAGGCCGGCCGGCCCAGGGAGCCCCGCGATGGCCATCGAGGACTGCGCCGCCCAGCGGACCCTCATCGAGGCGCTGGCGGCGGACTACCGGAGCCTCGACGAGACCACCACGGCCACGGAGCAGGAGCTGGCCGCACTGCGGGCCGAGCAGGCGGCGCCCGAGGCGATCGCGGCCGTGGAGGAACGGCTGGCCGCCGAGCGGGAGCGGCTGGGCGAGATCACGGTCGAGGGCCAGGCCACAGTCGACGAGTTCCAGGCGGTGTGCGGCGACGAGCGGCTCGCGCCCCCGCCCTGGCCGCCTCGCTAGCAGCCGCACCCCCGTCGCCGGGAACCGCGCTCCGCCCGGCCGGAGCCACTCGAGCCCCGGACGCCTCAAGCTCCCCGAACCACCGAAGCCGTCGACGCTTCCGAAGCCACTCGGAGCAGTCCGAGCCCGAGCCCCGGACCGGCGGCTCGTGAATCGCAGGATCGGATTGTCCCCTGATCGGGTGAGGTGGGCAGTCGGTGGGCCCGTGCCGTTCCCGCAATGCCCGGAATAGCCGCCGTCGCCCCCTAATGTGCTGGCGCGGAGCCACGCGGGTGCAGGCCCGCCCCTCAGGGGCGCTCCGTGCCGCGCAGGTCGGCCGAGCGCATGGGAGCAGCCAGCGATGATCCAGATCACCGGACTGACCAAGGTCTACCGCAAGGGCGCCCCGCCCGTGGTGCTCGATCTGACCTTCGACGCCCGGCCCGGCACGGTGACCGCGCTGCTCGGCGCCGAGGGGGCGGGCAAGTCCACCGCGCTGCGGCTGATGCTCGAACTCGAACGGGGCCAGGGCGTCACACTCTTCGGCGGCCGCTCCTACCGCCGGCTGCGCCACCCCGAGCGCGAGGTCGGGGTGCTGCTGGCCGGCACCGGGGAGGCCGCGATGGCCGGACACCCGGGCCGCAGGGCGCGCAGCCACCTGCGGATGCTCGCCGCGGCCGTCGGCGTCCCGGTCCGGCGGGCCGACGAACTGCTGGAGCAGACCAGGCTGGCCGCCGTGGCCGGGCAACGGCTGCGCACCTTCTCGCCCGGCATGCACCGCCGCCTGGCCCTGGCCACCGCCCTGCTCGGCGACCCCGGTGCGCTGCTGCTGGACGGGCCCGCCGACGGCCTGTCACTGCGCAACGTCGAGTGGTTCCACTCCTTCCTCCGTTCCTTCGGTGCCGCCGGCGGAACGGTCCTGGTGACCACGCGCAGCCCGCAGGAGGCCTCCCAGCTCGCGGACCGGGTGGTCACCCTGGACGGCGGCCGGATGGTGGCCGACCAGTCGGTCGCGGAGTTCCGGCGGACCAGGCTCAGGCCCGAAGTGGCCGTCCGGGGGCCGCAGATGGCGCGACTGGCCGATCTGCTGGTCAGTCAGGGGGCGGACGTCCGCCGGGACGGCAGCGTCGGTCTCTCGGTGGCCGGCGTCGACCGTACCGAGATCGGCGAACTCGCCTACCGCCACGGGATCCTGTTGCACGAACTGGCCGACCGGGTGGTCGAGCAGCCGGTGCCGCGGGTCGTCCTGTCGGCCGGCGTGGGCCGCTCCGGTCACCTCCGCCTCCAGCCGGAGTCCGAGGCCGACCCGAGCCAGGAGTCGACCCGGCGCTCGGCTGAGGAGCCGAGCCCGAAGCCGGCCGCCCGGCGGCTCCCCGAACCGGCCGCCGAGCCCGCCCCGGGCGAAGCCGCCACCTCCCCGGCCGCGCCGGCGACGACCCAGGACCCGGTGGGACCGGCCGCCGCCGCTCCCGACGGCGCCGCCACCCCGAAGCGCCGCGCCCCGAGCCGCCCCCGGGCGGACGGTTCCCTGCCCGCCCGTGCCCTGCCCGCCGTGGCCGTCGCGGCCGCCCTCCCGGCCGCCGCGCTCCCCGTCCTCGGCTCGGCCGGCCGTCGCCCCGAGCCGTCCCGTCGCCGCCCCGAGCCGTCCGTGGAGACGGGGGCCGACGACGCCGAACCCGCCCCCACGGTCGCCGTCGACCGGCTCTTCCGCGACGACCCGGCCCCGGTCCCGGCTCCGCCGCTGGTGCCCGCCTGGATCAGGCGTCCCGGCCGCCGGGCCAGCGCCGACGACCTGCTCACCGACGACACCGTGCGCCTCCGTCGTCCCGCCTCGGGCGCGACCGCCGTCCGGGCCGTCACTCAGAGCCCCGTCACCCGAGCCACCCCGGCCACCCGAGCCACCCCGGCCACCCGAGCCACCCCGGCCACTCCCGCCACATCCGCAGCCCCCGCCATCCCCGCCACCCCCGACGACCACCGGAGCGAGTGAACCGTGCGTGTCCTGGCCTACGAGCTGCGCCGCCTGCGCGGCCTGCGTTCCACCTGGCTGCTGCTCGCCGCCGTCCTGCTCGGCGACGCCGTCGTGGCCGCCGTCCTGGCGGACCAGACCCCGGACGGCCCGCTGACGGCCCCGGCCGGGGTACGGCTGCTGACCGCGGCCGTCCCGCTGATCCCGCTGCCCTTCGCCGCCCTCGGCGCCGGGGTGCTGGGCGCGCTCTCGTACGGGCACGAGGTGCGCCACCCGGGGCTGCCGGCCTCGCAGGTCTCGTACTCGCGCCGGGTGCGGCTGCTGCTGGCCAAGCTGGTGGTGATCGGCCCGGTGGCGGCGCTGCTGGCGTCGGCGACCTTGCTGTTCGACGCGCTGGCCGTGCACCTCGCGTTGCCGGAGGGTGCCACGGTGGCGGCCTCGGCGGACCCGTCCGCACTGTCGGACCGGGCCTTCGAGGCGCTGACCGGCGCCGGGGCGTCCGGACTGTCCGACCTGCCGGGCGTGTTCGCGCCGCTCGGCCTGGTGGCCGGTCAGGGGGTGCCCGCCGCACTGCTGGCCTTCGTCCTGCTCACCGTGGTGGCGGGCTGGACCGGGGTGCTGACCGCTTCCCTGACCCGCAGCGCCGCGGCCGGGACGCTGCTGCTGTGCGCGCTGCCGCCGCTGCTGGAATCCGGAGTCGCCCTGCTGCTGCGCCACACCGGCCGGCCGTGGCCGACCCGGGCGGCCGAACTGCTGCCGTTCCAGTCCGGGGTCGAGTGGGCCTACGGCTGGGTGTACGGCGGTGCGCAGGAGGCGGTGCCCGGGAGCGCGGCGCTGACCGATCCGGCGCTGCTCGCCGCGGTCGCGACCCCCGCGGGGCTCCTGCTGCTCGCCGCCCTGCTGGTCCAGGCCCGCCGTCGCGCCCTGTAGCGCCGCATCGCGCTGAGCCGTTTGCCGCAGGCCCGCTTGCGCGGGGCCGCTTGAGCGGCCCTCTCGCAGGGGGCCGCCGGTGCGGGACCGCAGCACGCCGAGCCGCCCGCGCGGTGCCGGCCTGCGGCTTCGCGGGCACGGTCCCGCCCGGGAATTCCAAGATCGACCAGCAGTGACCGTAATGCGCGGTTCTTCCTGATAAGAAGTCAATTATCCAGTCACGGCCGATCACCCTTTCGTGTGCTTTTCACGAGAATTCTCAAGCCACGCCTGCCGATCGCCGACAAAGGAGGCGTGAGTACCCTTGCGCACCCCACCATGACCCCCGCCCGCTCCGCCGATGGGCCCATCCACGGCCCCGGCGACCTGGACCGCTTCTCGTACGCCGACCGGCCGACCCCGCCGGCGCCCCGCTGGGAGGGCGCCGAGTCCGACATCGGCCGGGTCGGCCGGAAGACCACCAGCAGCCGCGGTCGCGGTCTGCACGGCCAGCTGGTCCAGCAGCTCGGCCAGATGATCGTCTCCGGCGACCTCGGTGCCGACCGCCCGCTGGTGCCCGAGGAGATCGGCCAGCGGTTCGAGGTCTCCCGGACGGTCGTCCGCGAGTCGCTGCGCGTGCTGGAGGCCAAGGGCCTGGTCAGCGCCCGTCCGAACGTCGGCACCCGGGTCCGTCCGGTCGGCGACTGGAACCTGCTGGACCCGGACATCATCGAGTGGCGCGCCTTCGGTCCCCAGCGGGACGAGCAGCGCCGGGAGCTGTTCGAGCTCCGCTGGGCGATCGAGCCGCTGGCCGCCCGGCTCGCCGCCGGTCACGGCCGGGAGGACGTCCAGCAGCGCCTGGTCGAGCTGGTCGAGATCATGGGCCACGCCGCCTCCCAGGCCGACCTCTCCACCTACACCCGGGCCGACGCCGAGCTGCACGGCCTGGTCCTCCAGGTGGCCGGGAACCGGATGCTGGAGCACCTGTCCGGGATCGTCGCGTGCGCGCTGCAGGTCTCGGGCGGTCCGGCGATCTCCTGCGAGCGCCCCTCCGAGTCCTCGGTCGGCCTGCACTCCCGGCTGGTGGACGCGCTGGGCGCCGGCGACGGAACCGCGGGCGAGGCCGCGATGCGGGCACTGCTCACCGTCCACCCCGAGATCGAGCCGTCCGTTCCCGCGCCCAGGGAGCACTGAACGGGCTGTGTTCACGAGCGGAGGCGCCGGACGGTGGCGGCCCGCTCCGCCGAGCCCTCCGGCCGCACCGCGCGGCGCAGCCGGGGGGCTTCCGCACGCCGTCGGCCGGCCAGGCCGAGCGCCGGCCGAGGTGTTCGGCCCGAGCGGGGCGCTCGCCCCGGCGAAGCGAGCGCCTGGGAGCAGGTCCGGGAGCAGGTTCAGGAGCAGGCCTGGAGAACCGGCCCGGAGAACGCGGCCGAGGAGAGGTGCGCCCCACCCATCGGCTTGTCCATGACAATAGTTTGTCCGGCGAGTGCGCGATGATGGAAGCGGCCCCGGGTCGCGGGTGCCGGATTGGTGTGACCCGCGACACGAAGGCCATGCGTAACACTTGACGAGTAGCAGCGATGTGTCCTGAGCGGAAGCAGCTCCGGAATACTCCAACATGTCAGAATGCTGTGTTGGTCCGCGGCGCTGCTGCCGTCCTGCAAACCCAGTCCTCAAGCCCGAGTCGGTCGGAATCGACACCGCGCGTCCGATGCGCGATCTCCTTCCCCGCCCGCTCGGGCGGCCGGTACGGGTTCGAGTCCACTCATCGTCCGAGAGGTTGTTCGTGTCGGCCAGCACATCCCGTTCGCTTCCCCCCGAGATCGCCGAGTCCGCGGCTCTGCTGGCGCTCATCGAGCGGGGCAAGGCCCAGGGGCAGATCGCCGGTGACGACGTGCGCCAGGCGTTCGAGGCGGACCAGATCCCGGTCACCAAGTGGAAGAACGTCATGCGCAGCCTCAATCAGGTGCTGATTGAGGAGGGCGTGGACCTCATGGTCAGCGCGGCCGAACCGGCCGGCGCCAAGCGCAAGAGCGTTGCTGCCAAGAGCCCCACCAAGCGCACCGCCACCAAGGCTGTCACCACCCGGACCCCGGCCGCCCCGTCGGCCCCGACCAAGCCGCCCGTGCGGATCGCCCCCGGCGCCCCCGTCGCGGCTCCGGCCGTCGCCGCCGCCACGGCCCCGGCTCCCACCGTCTCCGCCGAGATCACCGCCGAGGAGACGACCACCGTCGTCACCGAGGTGAGGGCGGCGGCCGCGAAGAAGGCCGCCCCGGCCAAGAAGGCCGCGGCCAAGAAGACCGCCGCGCCGGCCAAGAAGGCCGCCGCCAAGAAGACCGCCGCCGGCAAGGCCGGCAAGGGCGACGAGGAGCTGCTCGGCGACGAGGAGCTGCTCGAGGACGTCGCGCTGCCCGGTGACAAGGCCGAGGCCGAGGGCACCGGTCCGGAGGAGGAGTCGGAGGGCTTCGTCCTCTCCGACGACGACGAGGACGACGCGCCGGCCCAGCAGGTCGCCGTCGCCGGCGCCACCGCCGACCCGGTCAAGGACTACCTGAAGCAGATCGGCAAGGTCCCGCTGCTCAACGCCGAGCAGGAGGTCGAGCTCGCCAAGCGCATCGAGGCCGGCCTGTTCGCCGAGGACAAGCTCTCGGCCGCCGACAAGCTCGCCCCGAAGCTCAAGCGCGAGCTGGAGATCATCGCCGAGGACGGCCGCCGGGCCAAGAACCACCTGCTGGAGGCCAACCTCCGTCTGGTGGTCTCGCTGGCCAAGCGCTACACCGGTCGCGGCATGCTCTTCCTGGACCTGATCCAGGAGGGCAACCTCGGTCTGATCCGTGCGGTCGAGAAGTTCGACTACACCAAGGGCTACAAGTTCTCGACCTACGCCACCTGGTGGATCCGCCAGGCGATCACCCGCGCCATGGCCGACCAGGCCCGCACCATCCGCATCCCGGTGCACATGGTCGAGGTCATCAACAAGCTGGCCCGCGTCCAGCGCCAGATGCTCCAGGACCTGGGCCGCGAGCCCACCCCGGAGGAGCTGGCCAAGGAACTCGACATGACCCCCGAGAAGGTCATCGAGGTCCAGAAGTACGGCCGCGAGCCGATCTCGCTGCACACCCCGCTGGGCGAGGACGGCGACAGCGAGTTCGGTGACCTGATCGAGGACTCCGAGGCGGTCGTCCCGGCCGACGCGGTCTCCTTCACCCTGCTCCAGGAGCAGCTGCACTCGGTGCTGGACACCCTGTCCGAGCGCGAGGCGGGCGTGGTCTCGATGCGCTTCGGCCTGACCGACGGCCAGCCGAAGACGCTGGACGAGATCGGCAAGGTGTACGGGGTCACCCGTGAGCGCATCCGCCAGATCGAGTCGAAGACCATGTCGAAGCTGCGCCACCCGTCGCGCTCCCAGGTGCTGCGCGACTACCTGGACTGATCGACGGCAGTCGTTCCACGCGAAGGCCCGGAGCCGCACGGCTCCGGGCCTTCGCGGCTGTCCGGGCCCGGGCGTGTCAGCGTCCGGGTGGTGGTTGTCGCTCGTCCGGGTGGCGGCGCGGCGGGAAGCGGTCGCGCGGTGTAGTCGGTCACCTACGCTGTGCCGGTTGCCTGCTTCCGAGCCTCCTGGAGTCACGGTGCCGACCGAGCCGGACCGCACTGACCTGCCGACGCCCATCCCGTTCCCGGCAGACCTCGCCGACCCGGCAGCGCGTGCCGAGTCGGCCCCGGCGGACCTCGCCGAGTCGGCCGATCCGGCCGCCGGCCGGGCGGGCCGTCGCCGCAGGGCCGCCGCGCTGGCACTGCTGGCCGCGGTGCCCGTCCCGCTGGTCGCGCTCGGCGGCGCGGCGCCGGCCGAGGCGCAGCGCCGGGTGGTCGGCGGCAGCGTGGCGAGCACCGAGGACCACCCGTGGATCGTGGCGCTGTCCAGCCGCCAGCAGTTCGGCAGCGCCCGTTCCGGCCAGTTCTGCGGGGGCGCGCTGGTCACCCCGACCAAGGTGGTCACGGCCGCCCACTGCTTCTACGACGAGGGCAAGGGCCGGGTGGAACGGCCGGGTCTCAGGGTGATCGTCGGCCGGGACGACATGCGTGGCACGGCCGGCCGAGAGGTGGCGGTGCGGTCGGTCTGGATCCACCCCGACTACTCCTTCGACGCCAACATGAACGACGTCGCGGTGCTCACCCTGGCCGAGTCCCAGGGCGCCCGGCCGGTGGTCCAGTTGGTCGGCCAGGGCGAGACGGAGCCGTACGCGGCGGGGACCACGACGCAGGTGTACGGCTGGGGCGACACCACCGGGCGGGGCGACTACTCGCCGACGCTGCGCGGGGTGTCCGTGCCGATCGTGCCGGACGGGGCGTGTGCGCAGGCGTATCCGGGCGGGCAGGACGGGAAGTTCGACGCCCGGGGCATGGTCTGCGCGGGCGAGGAGCGGGGCGGCAAGGACGCCTGCCAGGGCGACAGCGGTGGGCCGATGATCGTCGAGGGCCGACTGGTGGGCCTGGTGTCCTGGGGGACGGGCTGCGCCGAGGCGGCTCACCCGGGTGTCTACACCAGGGTGTCCTCGGTCGCGGACGCGGTGCGCTCGGTCCTGTGAACGCCTGCGGACGCGACGTGCCCGGTGCCGCGCGCGTCGCGGTGGGTGTCTGCCCGATCACGTGCTGACGCCGGTTCCTGACGTCGCGTCGGCCGCCGTGGCCGAGCTGCCGCCGGGCCGGGAAACGCGCCTCGGGGTGCAGCAGAGCCGGGCGGCCGGCCCCCGAGGGGGTCAGTCGCCCGGCTCACCGGTGGCGCACGGTGCGCGACCGGACACAGCTCGACGCCGGCTGCTGGTTGTGGCGCCCGGGATCAGCGCTCGTTGTCGGACGCCGTGGCGGTGGTCGTGGTGAGACGGCCGCTCTCGTCCTGTATCTCCACGGCGATCTTCTTGAGCTCGGGCTCGAACTTCCGGCCGTGGTGGGCGCAGAAGAGCAGCTCTCCGCCGCTGGCGAGTACGACGCGCAGGTAGGCCTGGGCGCCGCAGCGGTCGCAGCGGTCAGCCGCGGTGAGCGGGCTCGCAGGGGTCAGAACAGTAGTCACGTCGCCTCTTCTCTAGCTCGACGAGCTGTCGTACCAGGGTCAACATCCAACCAGGCCGAAAACGTTCCCGCTCGTGGCTTTTCTTCTCTGAGGATTCTGCTGTGTTGATGAGGACGTGCCCCGGGCGTCGGTGGTTCATGCGTGCCGAATCCCGGGATCCGCCCGTCGCTCGAACGCCCGATCGGGATCGGGTACGAGGTCCGCGTAGCATAATCCTCTGCCGGGTTGGAGCATAAGCCCCGTCCCGGGCCCCGGTAGCCTGCATAACGGCAGTTCCGGGGCCTGCGCCGGGCCCCACGATCCGCCAGGACCGGTGGTACCGGGAGGAGATGGCGCCCCCGGGCCCGTACCCGGGTGCGGTGCTTGTTCGCGCAGCGCGTACAAGCTGCGCGGGACCGGCCCGTCGTGCTGTGCACCCGGCGCAGGCGGTCGGGCACGCAGGGCGACGGATGTCGGTGCGGCGTGCTGCACTGGCGTTTGGTCCGGATGCGTCCGGATGTGACCGATGAGACAGAACTTCACCGAGGAGAGTGCCGCGTGAGTGCCGAAACGACCGTGCCGTCCGCGCTGCTGGCCGGCGACGACGGTTCCAACTACACCGCGCGGCACCTGCTCGTCCTGGAGGGCCTGGAGGCCGTCCGCAAGCGCCCCGGCATGTACATCGGCTCGACCGACAGCCGCGGCCTGATGCACTGCCTCTGGGAGATCATCGACAACTCCGTCGACGAGGCGCTGGGCGGCTACTGCGACCGCATCGACGTCGTGCTGCACCCCGACTCCTCGGTCGAGGTCCGGGACAACGGGCGCGGCATCCCGGTCGACGTCGAGCCCAAGACGGGGCTGTCCGGCGTCGAGGTCGTGATGACCAAGCTGCACGCCGGCGGCAAGTTCGGCGGCGGCTCCTACGCGGCCTCCGGCGGTCTGCACGGCGTCGGCGCCTCGGTCGTCAACGCGCTCTCCGCCCGCCTCGACGTCGAGGTCGACCGCGGCGGGCACACCCACGCGATCAGCTTCCGCCGCGGCACCCCCGGCCTCTTCACCGAGACCAGCCCGGACGCGCCCTTCGAGCCCGGCAACGGCCTGACCAGGACCCGCAAGGTGCCGAAGACCCGCACCGGCACCCGGATCCGTTACTGGGCCGACCGGCAGATCTTCCTCAAGGACGCCAAGCTCTCCCTGGAGACGCTGCACAGCCGCGCCCGGCAGACCGCCTTCCTGGTGCCCGGCCTGACCATCGTGGTGCGTGACGAGCGGCTCACCGAGAGCGAGCAGGTCGACGAGTCGGTCTTCCGCTACGACGGCGGCATCGCCGAGTTCTGCGAGTTCCTGGCCCCCGACAAGCCGGTCTGCGACGTGCTGCGGCTGCGCGGCGAGGGCACCTTCAAGGAGACCGTGCCGGTCCTGGACGACCTCGGCCACATGACCCCCACCGAGGTCACCCGCCACCTCGGCGTGGACATCGCGCTGCGCTGGGGCGCCGGCTACGACACCACCCTGCGCTCCTTCGTCAACATCATCGCCACCCCCAAGGGCGGCACCCACATCACCGGCTTCGAGCGCTCGCTGGCCAAGACGGTCAACGAGGCGCTGCGCGCGAGCAAGCTGCTGCGCGTCGCCGAGGACGACATCACCAAGGACGACGCCACCGAGGGCCTCACCGCGGTGGTCACCGTCCGGCTCGCCGAGCCGCAGTTCGAGGGCCAGACCAAGGAGGTGCTCGGCACCTCGGCGGCCAACCGGATCGTCGCCGCCGTCGTCGCCAAGGAGCTCAAGGCCTTCCTCACCTCGGCCAAGAAGGACCAGAAGCTCCAGGCCCGGGCCGTGCTGGACAAGGTCGTCGCGGCCGCCCGCACCCGGGTCGCCGCCCGGCA
>NZ_JBEXWT010000142.1:0-15605 GCF_040629945.1 Kitasatospora sp. NPDC005856
CCCGGTGATCACCGGGCGTCGGCTCGGCCGTGCAGGTCAGCCGACCTGCACGACGGACCGGTCAGTCGGTCGAGTCCGCCGGGAAGGCGACCGGGTAGTCCTCGGCGAAGTCGGCCGAGCGGGCCACCTCGCGCCACCTGGTGTCCTCCGCCAGGAGCCGCCGGTCCATGGCGATCGTGCCCTCGGCGGCGTTGACCCCGAGCGGCAGGTGGTGGGGGATGTCGCGCCGCTTGGCCACCCGGACCAGGATCTCGGCGGCGCGGACCGGATCGCCCGCGGTGCCGGCGCCGCCCTGCCGCATCAGCTCGTTCATGGCGCCGACCGTCTCGCCGTAGGCCTCCGGGACCTCGTGGACGACCATCGAGGAGCCGGCCCAGTCGGTGCGGAAGCCGCTGGGTTCGACCACCAGCACCCGCACACCGAACGGCGCGGCCTCGGTGCGCAGCACCCGGCTGAACCCGTCGATCGCGAACTTCGCCGCCTGGTAGGAGGCGATGCCGGCGGAGCCGCCGACCCGCCCGCCCATCGAGGAGAACTGCACGACCAGCCCGCCCTTCTGCTCGCGCAGCAGCGGGAGCGCGGCCTTGGTGACGTGGTAGACGCCCCAGAAGTTGGTCTCGAACTGGGCGCGGAAGTCGGCGTCGTCGGTGGTCTCGATCGGCGAGACGTTGGCGTAGCCGGCGTTGTTCACCAGCACGTCGATCCGGCCGAAGGCGGCGTGCGCCTCGGCGAGGGCGGCCCGGGCGGCCGCCGGGTCGGTGACGTCCAGCGCGATCGGGCGGATCCGGTCGCCGAACTCCTCGGCGAGGTCGGCGAGTTGCTCGGGCCGGCGGGCGGTCGCGGCCACCCGGTCGCCGGCTTCGAGCGCGGCGCGGACGAGGGCGCGGCCGAAGCCGCGCGAGCTGCCGGTGATGAACCAGGTCTGTTCGGTGTGCTGCTCCGTGTTCTGCTCCATGCCGCTAGTAAAACACCGTTGCCTTATTAGCGCAACGGCGTTTCGCTATTAAGGCAACGGCGTCGCCCTACCATGGGCGGGTGGATGAAGCATCGGAGTTCCAGCGCGCACGCTCGCCCGAGGCCAAGCGTCGGCGCGAGGCCGCGATCCTGGCGGCGGCCCGCTCGCTCGGCCGCGAGCGCGGCATCAGGGACGTCACGCTGACCGACATCGCCGCCGAGGTGGGGATGCACAAGTCGGCGCTGCTGCGGTACTTCGAGACCCGCGAGGAGATCTTCCTGCGGCTCACCGCCGAGGGCTGGGCGGAGTGGTCGGACGCGCTGACCGCGCGACTGCGGGAGGCCGCGGAGCCCGGACCGGCCGCCGTGGCGCGGGCGTTCGCCACCACACTCGCGGCCCGCGGGATGTTCTGCGACCTGCTCGCCCACGCCCCGCTCAACCTCGAACGCAACGTCTCGCTCGACGCCGTACGCGACTTCAAGCTCGCCACGCTCGCCGCCCGCGAACCGATCGGCGCGGCCGTCCGCGAACAGCTGCCCGCACTGGACGACCAGGACGTCGTCGACCTGATCGCCACCGCCGTCTCCCTGGCCGGAGCCATGTGGCAGATCGCGAACCCCGGCGCCGAGGTCGCCGCCCTCTACCGCGGCGACCCCCGGCTGGCACACGCCGTCATCGAGGTCGAACCCCGGCTCGCCCGCATCCTGACCGCCACCGTCACCGGGCTGGCAGCCGCACGAAGCGGGCCGCAGGCCTGACCCTACCGTCCCGCCGACGTCCGTTCCGGTGCACTCCAATGGATCATCTGGCGCGCCGCACAAGGGATTTGACCCTACGGTGCGGTTCCAGGGGGTCATCCGAGCGGAAGGCTGTTTCTGGCATGGCTGGCAAATTCGAGCTGTACGTGGACGAGGGCGGCATGCACCGGTTCCGGCTCAAGGCGAGCAACGGGACGATCGTGGTGACCGGCGACCCGCAGGAGAGCAAGGACGACTGCCTGAAGAGCATCGAGTCGATCCGCAAGCTCGCGCCGTACGCGGAGCTCAAGGAGACCGCCGGGACGCTGTGACCGGACGCGCTCCGGGGCGCGGGTCGGCGGTGCAAATCGCCGACCCGCGTTCGCCTGTACGACAGATCCCTTTGGCCGGGTGCACGCCGGGCGCGGACAGAACAGCGGCATGCGCGTCGTCATCGTCACCGAATCCTTCCCGCCCGAGGTCAACGGAGTCGCCCACAGCGTGCTGCGGACGGCCGAGCACCTGGTCCGCCGGGGCCACCAACCCCTCGTCGTCACCCCCGCGCCGGCACGGGGCGCCGCATGCCCGCCGGCGAGCTTCGGCAACGCCACGGCGGACGGGATTCCCGTGGTGCGCATCCCGTCGGTGCCGCTGCCCGGGTACCCCCAGGTGCGGATCGCCCTGCCCAGCCGGCAATTGGCGGCCGCGATCGCCGGGCACCGGCCGGACATCGTCCACCTGGCCAGCCCGTTCGTGCTCGGCGCGCGCGGGATGCAGGTCGCGGCGCGACTCGGAGTGCCCGCCGTGGCCGTCTACCAGACCGACCTGGCCGGGTACGCCCACGCCTACCGGGCCGGGCGGGGACTCGGCGAGGCCGCCGCCTGGCGGCGGATCCGGGCCGTGCACCGCGCGGCCGCCCGCACCCTGGCGCCCTCCACCCCCGCCGCCCAGGACCTCACCGCGCACGGGGTGCCCCGGGTCCAGCTGTGGCCGCGCGGAGTGGACTCGGTGCGGTTCCACCCCCGGCACCGGGACGAGGCGCTGCACCGGGCGCTCGCCCCCGGCGGTGAGGTGCTGGCGGGGTACGTCGGACGGCTGGCACCGGAGAAGCGGGTCGACCTGCTGGCGGCGGCCTCGGCGCTGCCCGGGGTGCGGGTGGTGGTCGTCGGGGACGGCCCCTCGGCACCCGGGCTGAAGTCCTCGATGCCCGGCGCGGTGTTCCTCGGCCGGCGCACCGGTGACGAACTGGCCCGCTGCTTCGCGACCCTGGACGTCTTCGTGCACACCGGCCCGCTGGAGACCTTCTGTCAGACCATCCAGGAGGCGATGGCCAGCGGCGTACCGGTGATCGGCCCGGCAGCGGGCGGACCGCTGGACCTCGTCGCCCACCACCGCACCGGCCTGCTGGTGCCGCCCCGGGACGGCGCGGCGGTGGCCCGCGCGGTGGCCGAACTCGCCGCCGACCCGGCGCGACGGGCCGCGTACGGGCAGGCCGGACGGGCCGAGGTCACCGGACGCAGCTGGGAGGCGGTCGGGGACCTGCTGCTGCGGCACTACGCCGAGGTGCTGGCCGAGCACCGCGGGCTGCCGCTGCCGCCCACCGCCCCGGAGCCGGTCGTGCCGGCGGCGCCCGTTCTGCCGGAGGAGCTGCCGGCATGACCCCCGTTCCCGACGGCAGCGCAGGGACCGCCGGCGAGGCGCCGCGGACCGGCCCGACGTCGAGGGCCGGCGAGGCTCTGACGATCGTCCGGCTCGCCAACTTCGTGACCCCGGTCTCCGGCGGCCTGCGCACCGCGCTGCGCCACCTCGGCGCCGGGTACCGGGCGGCCGGACACCGGCCGGTGCTGATCGTCCCCGGGGAACGGCGCCGCGAGGAGGAGACCGACCAGGGGGTGGTGGTCACCCTGCCCGGCCCGGTGCTGCCGGCCAGCGGCGGCTACCGGCTGCTCACCGACCGGCGGGCGGTGGCCGCCGAGCTGACCAGGTTCTCCCCCGACCGGCTGGAGGTGTCCGACCGCACCACCCTACGGTGGACCGGCGCCTGGGCGCGGCGGCACGGGGTGCGCTCGGTGATGGTCTCGCACGAGAGCGCCGCCGGGGTGCTGCGCACCTGGGGCCTGCCCGAACCGCTGGCGGGCGCGGCGGCAGACCGGCTCAACGCGGCCACGGCCCGCGCCTACGACGCGGTGCTCTGCACCACCGACTGGGCGGCGGCGGAGTTCCGGCGGATCGGCGCCCCGAACCTCGCCCGGGCACCGCTGGGGGTGGACCTGGACGCGATGCGACCGCTCCCGCCGGCCGCACGCGCGGCCGAACGGGCCCGGTACGCCGCTCCGGACGAGACGCTGCTGGTGCTCTGCTCGCGGCTCTCGGCGGAGAAGCGGCCCGAGCGGGCGATCGAGGCGCTGGCCGACCTGCGGGCGCGGCGGCAGCCCGCGGTGCTGGTGGTCGCCGGGACCGGCCCGCTGTGGGAACGGCTGGCCGCCCGGGCCGCCCGGCAGCGGCTGCCGGTGCGCTTCCTCGGGCACCTGGGCGGGCGCGCCGAGCTGGCCGGGCTGCTGGGCTGCGCGGACGTGGTGCTCGCGCCGGGGCCGGTGGAGACCTTCGGCCTGGCCGCGATGGAGGCGCTGGCCTGCGGGACGCCGGTGGCGGTCAGCCGCTCCTCCGCGCTGCCCGGCCTGATCGGGCTCGCCGGAGCGGCGGCCGTCGACACGGGCAGCGGATTCGCCTCCGCCGTACGGCAGTTGCTCGGACGGCCGGAGGACCTTCGGCGGGCCGCCGCCCGGGCACAGGCCGAGCGGTACGGCTGGCCGGCGGCGGTGGCGGGGTTCCTGGCGGCGCACGGCGCGCGCCATGACGAGGCAGGCGGACGGGGGCCGGGATGAGCATGCTGGAAGCCGGGCGTGACCGGGCGGCGCGGGAGCGCCCCGCGGCGGGCGAGCTGCTGCGCTTCGTCGCACTCGGGGACTCCCTGACGGAAGGGATCGGGGACCGGGTCGGCGAGGACTGGCGCGGCTGGGCCGCCGTCCTGGCCCACGCGCTGGCACCCGAGGGACGGGACGTCGAGTTCACCAACCTGGCGTACAGCGGGGCACTCACCACGGAACTGACGGCCCGCCAGCTTCCGGACGCACTGGCACAGCGGCCGCAGCTCGCGGCCGTGGTCGTCGGCGGCAACGACACCCTGCGAACGGGCTTCGACATCCGGCGCGCCACCCTGGAGCTGGACGCCACGCTGGGGGAACTGTCCGGCCACGGCGCCCGGCTGCTGACCGCCTGCCTGCCCGACCCGGGCAGCCTGCTCCGGCTCCCGGCACCGCTCGCCCGCCCGCTGGCGCGCCGGATGCGGGCCGTCAACACCGTGGTGCACGCCCTCACCGAACGCCACCGGGCGGTGCACCTGCACATCGCCGAGCTGCCGTGGCTGACGGAGCGCCGGCTGCTCAGCGTGGACCGCCTGCACCCCAGCGCCGAGGGCCACCACCTGATCGCCCTGCGGTTCCACGACCTGCTCGCCGAGGCCGGCCACCCCCTCGGCCCGCCCCCGGCCGCCGCCCCCGCCGAACCCCCGCCGGGCCTGGCCGCCGACCTCTGGTGGATGGCCACCCGCGGCACCCGCTGGCTCGCCGCCCGCAGCACCGACCTCCTGCCGGGCCTGCTCGCCCTGGCAGCGGCCGAGGGCGTCGCCCGCCTGCGCGGCGGGAGCCGGCGGCACGACGAGCAGATGGCCCTCGCCGCGGCACAGGCGCTGGCCTCCCTGGGCTGAGGAGCCCACCGGGGCGGCGGGGTCAGCAGGACCGCGGGGCCGCGGGGTCAGCGGGACAGGCCCAGGGATCGCCCGATCGGGGTTGGTCGACGGTGCGCCCGGCGGGAACCATCGGGGTGGCCCGGGTTGTCGTATCCGGGGAGAGCACGGCGAAGGGAGTCGGGGTGGAGAGCGCGGGCACGGCCGGGCGGGATCTTCTGGCGGCGGCGGGGGTGCTGTTCCCGGACGCGGACGGGCGGGTGCTCGTGGTGCGGCTGCCGTACGACCGGAAGGATCCGGTGGCGATCCCGGGCGGCGGGTGGGAGGCGGCGGACCGGTCGCCCCGGGAGACCGCCGTGCGGGAGATCCGGGAGGAGCTGGGCTTCACGCCCCGACTGGGACCGCTGGCCGGCGTGGACTGGGCGCTGCTGCGCGACGGCGACCGGCCGATCGTCGTGTACCTGTACTGGGCCGAGCCGCTGACGGCGGAGCAGGCGGCGGCGTTCCGGCTGGACGCGGCGGAGGTCGGCGGGTGGACGTGGCTGACGGCGGAGCAGGCCGGGCGTGCGCTGCCGCCCCGGCTGTCGCGCCGGGTGACGGCCTGCCTGCGGGCACCGCGCGACGCCGGGCCGCTGGAGCTGGAGGACAGCCGGCCGGTCGGGCACACGCTCCGGTGGCTGCCCGTCGACGGGCCGGTCCCCGAGTACGCCGGGCTGGCCGCGGCGCCCGGGCTGACGCCGTCGACCGAGAACCCGCCGGAGCCACCGGAGCCACCGATGGACCGGGAGACCTACTACGCCACCCGGCCACGCATCCGGACGAAGGCGCGGGCGCTGTTCACCGACGCTGCCGGCCGGGTCCTGCTGGTGCGGCTGCGGCCGTGGGACGGGCCGCGCGGGCGGGTCCCGCACTGGACGCTGCCGGGCGGCGGGGTCGAGGCGGACCGAGAGATGCCCCGGGAGGCGGCCCGACGGGAGATCCGCGAGGAACTCGGCTGGCAGATGGACCCGGGGCCGCTTCTGGCACTGGACTGGCAGCCGGGTACGGCGGCCGACCCGACGGCGGACCCGGCGACCGGTCGGGACACGGCCGTCCTGGTGTACGTGTTCGACGGGGGCACGGTGACGGAGTCGATGCTCGACTCGATCGTGCTGCCGGAGGAAGAGCTGGTGGAGTGGCGGCTCTGCGATCCGGCCGAGGCGCGGGCGCTGCTGACCGGCCCCTCCTGGGACCGGACGGCCGCCGCGCTGGCCGCCCGGGACGGGGCGGGCGGGCCGGCCGAGCTGGTGCGCGGGCAGGTTGCCGGACCGGACCTGCCCCGGGGGTGAGACCCCGCCGGACGCACCCCGGCGGGGCGTTGGGCCGCCGCCGGGGCCGTCCGCACCGTGCCGCACGTCAGGGCGGCGCGGCGGGACGGGACGGCGCCTCGGAGTGGCGCGCGGCGCGGCGGCGCCTCGGAGCAGCGGCGCCTCGGAGCGGCGTGTCAGACCTCCAGATCGGCCTCGATCCGGCCCAGCTGGTGGCGGGCCATCGCGAGGTTGGCGCGCGACTTGTCCAGCGCGAGGTAGAGGAACAGACCCTTGCCGGTGCGGCCGGTGAGCGGGCGGATCAGGTGGTACTGGCTGCTCAGGGTGATCAGGATGTCCTCGATCCCGTCCTGGAGGCCGAGCATGTCCATGGTGCGCATCTTGGCGCGGACCACGTCGGTGTTGCCGGCGGCGGCGACGTTGAGGTCCAGGCCGCCGGGGCCGTCGAGGGTGGCCAGCGCCATGCCGCTGTTGTAGTCCACCAGGGCCGCGCCGATGGCGCCCTCGATGCTGGTCATGGCCTGCTTGAGCGCGCCGGCTGCGTCGGTCATCTGGGTAACTCCCGTTCAGTGGTGGGTGGTTCAGGTGGTGGTAGTGCGGTGTTCGGCCCGGGTCAGCCCTGGTCAGCCCGCTTCGCGCGGGTCCTTGGGCACCAGGGCGTCGTTGAGCAGCCCGGCGATGCGCTGGGCGCTGCGGCGGGCCTCCAGGTGCAGCCGGCCGACGTTGACGTCGGGGTGCGCCAGCAGGGTCAGCACGCAGCTGCCGCCGGCCGCGTACGTGGCGACGTAGCCGTTCTCGCCGCGCACCAGCGACTCGCGGAACTCGCCCTGGCCGGTGGTGTCGGCGAGCCGCTGGGCCAGCGAGAGCGAGGCCGCCGTCATCGCGGCCAGTCCCGAGGGTTCGGTGCCGTGGGTGTCGTGCGCGATCAGCAGGCCGTCCACGCTGGCGACCAACCCGCCCGCGAGGTGCGGGACACGGTGTTTGACGGCGCGCAGTTCGGCGAGCAACTCGGTCTCCAAGGCGATCAGTTGTCTCCTTCCGACACGCTGCTTGAGTGCCCGCCTCATGGCCGGAACGACGGGGTCGCGGGCGGGGAGTGGGTCAAAGTCGGGCCTCCAGAAGGTCTCGGATCCGGGTCAGCAGCGCGATGTCCGGGTCGGGGACGGCCAGCGGGTGGGCCGCAGCCGTGAGCGGGCGTTCGGTGCTCGTGGGGGTGTCGGTCCCGGTGCGGGTCGCATCGGGGGCGGGGGCGACGTCGGGGGCAGGAGCCGGAACGGTCGCGACCGGGGCGCCGGGGAGGCCGGCACCCTGGAGGCCGGCCTCCCGGAGGCTGGCGCCGGGGACCCGGCGGTGCAGCCCTCCGGCCGGTCGGCCCGCAACCGGCGGGCGGACTTCGGGCAGGCAGGGGTCGTCCGACCGGCGGGGAACGTCCGACCGGCAGGGCGCGAGGGGCGCGAGGGGCGCGCCGGGCGCAACAGGCGGGCGGGGCGCGACGAACGGGCCGGGCGCGACGGACGGACGCGAGGCGTCCAGCAGTCCGGCGGCGGCCAGTCGGCGGACGTCGGCCGTCACGCCGAAGCCGGAGCGGCCGAGCAGCCTGGCCAGGTCCGCCGGGGTCCTGCGACCGTCCGCGTGGTCCAGCAGCTCACGTCGCCGGCGTCCGGAGGGTCGGTGGGACGGCCGGCGGCCGTGCTCGGTCGGGCGGACGGGCGCGGTGTCGAGCTGCGCCCACGGCCAGATCCCGTCGAGCAGTTGCCGCCGGCGCTCGACCTCGCGGCGGATCCGGGCCGGGTCGACCTCCGCGACCGGTCCGAGCCAGTGCCGGGCGCCGGCCTCGAACCGCCAGACCCCGCCGGCCGGATCGGCGAGGACGAAGAAGGCGGCGTCGAACAACGTTCCCAGGTGGCCGAGTTCGAGCTCCCCCCGGGTGAGCAGCCGCCGTTCGACCAGCGCCTCGCCGACCCTCGCCCCCGGGCCGTGGATCCGGAGCAGCTCCGCCCAGTCCTCGGGGGTGATCCGGCCGCAGCCGGTGAGCAGGTCGGCCAGACCGGGAGCCCGGGAGGACTCGGCGGCGGCCACCCGCCCGTCGACCAGGTGGAGGCTGCCGAGCGGCCCGTGCAGGGCGCCGGTGGCGCGGCGGTCGGCGAGCAGGGCGAGCGCCTCGCCCGGGGTCCCCGGGGTGGCGACCTCCGCCGGGGGCGGCGGCGCGGTGCCGGTCGCGGCGGTCACGTGCTCACCCCAGCACCAGCTCCTCGGCGAGCGCCTGGAGGCGGAAGCGGGCGGCGGCGAGGTTGCCCTCCGCGCGGTCCAGCCAAAGGTGCAGGACGAGCCTGCTGTCGAAGACGGTGTCGATGAAGCGGATCAGGTGGTAGCTGCGGCCGGCGGTGACGATGATGTCCTCCAGCGGGGCCCGTCGATCCTCCACCGCGGTGAAGGTCTGGCTCTCAACGGCCGCCCGTACCAGGTCGGTCGCCTCGGCGGCGGAGGTCTCGTGCTCTCCGCTCGGGCTGTCCCCGAGGCTGCCTAAGGCGAGCCCGCTGCTCCAGTCGACCAGGCTCGCGGCGCGGGCCCCTGGGATCGCCATTGCTCCGGAGAGGCATTCGTCGATACCGGGCACACCGGCTCCTTCGCGGGGTCTGGGCGGCCGGGCGCAGTGCGACGCCGACCGGTTCACCACCAGCAGTGGCTAGTTCGACACGGAAGGCTACTGCCGGATTCCAGACGACGAACATTCCAATGGCATATTCACACCACTTGCGTCCAGTTCCAGCCAATCCCTGACGGCACATCAGATCGAAGGGGGAGGTGACCCCACTGGTGGAACAGGGGCGTTGGAGCGTCGTTCACCGGCCACCTGGCACGGCACCTTGGCCGGTATCGAGCCCCGAGGGAGGGTTTCCAGCCCAAAAGTGCGATAAGAGGACACGGTCACGGAACTCGAACCGGAGCCGGTCGGCCCGACACCGCCCGGCGGCCCTCGATCAGGGCGGTGAGCCCGAGTCCGAAGGCCCGGTCGGCGCGCTCGCGCCCGACGGCCGGAGGTGTACGCGCGGCTCGGGACGACCGAGGTCGACGGGGGCCGAGCGGCGGGCCGTGCAGGGAGCCCGGTGCCGCCCGGCGCCGCGCCCCGGCCTGCCGTCGTCCTGCCGTCGCCCGGTCAGACCTGGCCGAAGGCCTCGGCGAGGAGCCGGTAGGAGTCGAGCAGCTCGGCGCGGTCGTAGGTGCTGGTGGTGACCAGGAACTCGTCCGCCCCGCTGCGCTCCACCAGCGCCGCCAGCTCGGCGACGGCCTGCTCCGGGGTGCCCGCGATGTGGCCCTTGAGTGACTGCTCGAACGCGGCCCGCTCCCGGGGCGTCATCTCCCGGGCCCGGACTTCGGCGGCCGGGGTCAGCGGCGGGAACTCGCCGTGGGTGCGGGAGTACGCGCCGGACCAGGCCTCCGGGACGAGCAGCTCACGCGCGCGCTCGGCCGTGTCGGCGACCGCCACCGTGCCCGAGACCACCACGTACGGCTCGGCGGCCTGCGCGGAAGGACGGAACCGGGTGCGGTAGCGGTCGATCGCCTCAAGCATCCGGTCCACTCCGCGCGGGGCGGCGATCACCAACGGGAGGCCCGCCTCGGCGGCCAGGTCGGCGCCCGTACCGGTGGCCAGGACGAAGGCCGGGACGTGCAGGCCTTCGGCCGGCCGGGCGTGGACCCCGCGATTCACCTCCTGCGAGCCGTCGAAGTAGCCGAGCAGTTCGGCCAGCTGGGCACCGAACGCGTCCGCGGCCTCCTTCTCCCGTCCGAGCGCCCGCCGGACACCGTCGGTGAAGCCCACCGAGCGCCCGAGCCCCATGTCGATCCGCCCCGGGAACAGCGCGGCCAGCACCCCGAACTGCTCGGCCACCACCAGCGGCTGATGGTTGGGCAGCATCACCCCGCCGGTTCCGACCCTGATGCGCGAGGTGGCCGCCGCCACCGCCGCGGCGAGCACGGTGGGTGCCGACCCGGCCACCCCCGGCACGCCGTGGTGCTCGGACACCCAGAACCGGTGGTAGCCGAGCCGCTCCATCTCGCGGGCGAAGGCCACCGTGCCCCGCAGTGCCTGGGCCGGCTCCTCACCCTGTCTGGTGCGGGAGCGGTCGAGCACGGACAGCCTGGTCGTGGGCGCGGCACTGGTCACGTCGGTGGACAACGCCTCTCCCCCGCACAGGCATTCCCCGGGCGCTCGGACCGCGGCCCACCGCGTGCCGATCAGTCGCCCGCTCCGGGTATTCGGGCCGGACGGGTGTCGATGGCCTCGGCCTCACCCTTGGCCTCGGCCCCGACCGTGTCCGGGGACGCGGATCTGGCATGGGCCTTGCGGCGGCCCCAGGGCTTGTACACCGAGAGGATCACGTTGAACAGATAGAGCGTCAGCGCCACCGCCGGAACGATCACCGTGTTGTAGCGGACGAAGCCGAGGTCCGCCACCGTGATCGGGCCCGTCGGATGCGCGTCCGCCACCCGCACCGCGTCGTGCAGCCGGCCGGTGAGGGCGAGGACGGAGGCCGTCATCGCCCCCAGCGTCAGCCAGAACTTGGTGCTCACCCAGTAGTACCGGAACAGCCCCCAGGACGTGCCGAGCCCGAGCGCCACCCCGCTCAGGAAGGTGAGCAGGCTCAGCGGCAGGATCAGCGCGTCACCGAGCAGACCCATCGCCCGGTAGGCGGTGCGCAGCCGGTCGGCGTCCCCGGTCGTCAGGGCCGTCACCGCCAGGGTGAGCAGGCAGAGCATCAGGGCCAGCCAGCTCACCGAGGCGACGAGGTGCAGGGCGACCAGCGGTTTGCGCACCGCCGGCGGCAGGCGGCGGCCCCCGGGCGCGGGTGCCGCCACCCGCCGTGACGACGTCGGTTCGGACGCCGCGACGGCGCCGGTGGGCGAACGCACGGGTACCTCCTTCGAGTCGGGGTCACGAGGACGGCCCCAGGCTCTCCCGCCCGCGCCTCATCCGGCATCTGACGGTGGAAGTAACCTCGTCTACTCCCGGGCGAGTACGCCGCCCCCGGGAACCGCCGGACATCAGCTCCCGGGAGCAGTGCCGTCCGCACCACCCCCGGCCGTCCGGGGCCCGGCCCCGTGCGACGCCTCCCCGGGAGCGGCACCGGCCTCAGTCGGTCACCGCGAACCCCTGCGCCGCGCCCAGCCGGTACAGCGAGGCCGGGCCGGGAATCCCGTCCGCGGCCCCCGCCTCGTACCCGCAGCGCCGCTGCCAGGCCGCGTACGCGGAGACCGTCCGGCTGCCGAACGAGCCGTCCACCCAGCGCTGGTCGAG
Source organism: Kitasatospora sp. NPDC005856 (assembly GCF_040629945.1). Lineage (NCBI taxonomy): Bacteria > Bacillati > Actinomycetota > Actinomycetes > Kitasatosporales > Streptomycetaceae > Kitasatospora > Kitasatospora sp. NPDC005856. Next base: position 12,041 of record NZ_JBEXWT010000142.1, read on the forward strand.
CAGCCCCTCGTCCACGAGCGCCTGCTCCACGATCGCCGCCTCGGCCGGGTACGTCAGGTGCCCCTGCTCGGCCCCCGGGTCGGTCCGGGCGGCCTCGATCACGTGGGTCACCGAGACCGTCCGCCGGCCGGGCAGGTAGCCGAGCAGCCGGCGCAGCGAGGCCTCGCCCGGGACGCCGTCCGCCGCCTGCCCGGAGTAGCCCAGACTCCCCTGGTAGTCCGCGTAGTTCGCGGTGTCCGCGTCCGTCCAGTTCGGGCCGGGGCCGGAGCGGTAGTGGTCGCCGAAGCCGTGCGAGACCAGCGCCCGCCCGACCACTGTCACCTGGTAGCCCTGGGCGCCGTAGCCGTACGGCAGGTCGTTGATGCTGACCTGGTAGCGGGCGGGCGTGGCCGGGGGCACCGGGTGCTGCTGCGGGGGCGGGGTGCCCGGGGAGCCCGGCCCGGCCGTGAAGTCGGGCCAGGAGCCGGGGTCGGTGTGGTCGTTGTACGGGACGTGGGCGTGCGCGTACCAGCCGCCGAAGGCCTCCCAGGCCCGCTCGTCGCGGTGGCCGGAGAAGTCGGCGGGCTGGCCCATCGGCCAGATGTCGGGCACGCCCCAGGAGGAGGTCCAGGCGTGGATCCGGTCCCAGCCCGCGCACGGGGTGTCGACCAGTCGCGGGTAGACGCCGCCCCGGTAGCGGCAGTAGGGGAAGAAGACGGCCTCGATCTGGATCACCACCTGCCCGGCCCGGTTGGTGCGGGTCGGGCTCTCGGCGGGGCTGAGCAGGCTCTTCGAGCGGGAGTCGGCCGGGAACAGCTGCGCCGTGCGGCCGCTGAACGGGTCCCAGACCAGGTGCGGCGCGCTGCCGGCGCCGCTGCCGGTGAAGTAGCCGACCAGGTCCTCGTAGGGGCACCAGTCCTGCGGCGCGGTCGCGGTCGCGTTGCGGTCCCAGGTGATGTGGGCGATGGCCTTCGGCGGGTACTGCTGATCGGTCGGCGCGTGGTCGCCGAGGTCGTGGATCTCGGCACCGGGCAGCCACAGTTCGGGCATTGCGGGCTCCTCCGAACGGCGTGAGGGCATCACTTCCGGTATCGGCAGGTACGGCTCGCGAATTGACCCCGACGGCGCAAATGCCCGGCGATGAACCCCCCTTGCCCGTCCGGCCGTTCGACTCTGCGGGGGTTGTTCGCCCCTGCGTGCGATTCCGGCGCCCGTGCGGGGGCGGCGGATCGCGCGGGAGGGGGCGCATTCCACCCCGCCGAGGCCTCGGCTGTCAATCGTTGACATCAAAAGTGGTCTAGTCCACGGTGGTCCGGCGGACCGGCACCAGCCCGCGCCCGGGACTTCCGCGTGCAAACAACTCGCCGCCGTGGAACCGAATCTGACGACCCGATGGAGAAATCCGCACCATGCAAAGAGTCTGCCTCGCCCTGCCCACCATGCGGCCCTGCCCCGACACCATCGCGGAACTCGCCGAGGAGGCGGCCTACGCCGTCGCGAACTTCGGGGTCGAGGTGCACCTCCTCATCCTCGACACCACCGACGCCGGCGGGTTCGCGGAGAACGCGGGCGCCGTGGCCGCGCTGGAGCCCGCCCCCGGCGTGGTCGTCCACCACCTCGGCGAGGCGCGGCAGCGGGAGTTCCTGCGCCGGGTGTCCGAGCGCTCCGGCGCCGCCGACCCCGAACTGCTGCTCGACCTGATGCTCCCGCGGGCCGTCGCGTACGGTTCCTGCGTCAACCGGCTCTTCCTGGGTGCGGCCGCCCTGGGCTGCACCTCGGCGCACCTGCGCAACGACGACGCCGACTTCCAGGTCGTCGACGGCCGGAAGATCTTCCCGATCCACCACGAGTTGCTGTCGATCGGCCGGCCGGCCGGCGAGGCGGTGGCCGGCGTGTCCCGCTCCGAGCTCGACCCGGCCGACGCGGACAAGCCGGTGATGCTGGTCAGCGGCTCCTTCATCGGCGAACTCAACGTGGACATCGGCGAGATCCACGAGCTGGACCCGGCCGTCTACCGCGACGTGGTGCGCCTGTGGACCCCTCCGGTGTGGTCGGAGGAGGAGAGGGACGCGATGGTGGACATCTCGTTCAAGGGCGCCGGCTCCGAGCCGTTCGACACCGACGAATCCGTCCTCGGCGTGCCCGACATCTGGGACGTCTACATGTGCAACATCGCCCTGGACCACCGGGCCTACGAGGTGCTGCCGCTGCTGCCCGCGACCGAGACCATCGGCAGCGACTACGCCCTGCTGCACGCCCTGGTCCACTCCCGGCTGCCCGGTGTCGTCCACAACCGCCACATCGTCAACTACTACACGCCCGAGCGCCGCACCGGCGCCGGCTTCGTCTCCTACCAGCTGCGGTTCGTCAAGTTCCTGCTCTCGATGCTGTACCTGTACCCGGTCTACGGCGGGATGATCGACCTCGGCCGCGGACTGCTGGACGAGCGGAACGGACTGAAGGTCGAGCCGATCCTCGACCTGGCGCGGGGCAGCGTCCACTGGGACCGGGCCGGAAACGTGCACTGCCTGGACGTCCTGGACCGCTCCTACCGCAAGCTGGGCGGCAAGTACGCCGAACTCGCGGACGTGATGGCCGGACGGCGGGAGCAGCTCCTGGACGAGGCCCGGCAGGACGCCGAGCGGTGGGCGGTGCTGATCGAGGCCTGGGCGCCGATGGTGGCCGCCGCCCGCGCGGAGGGGCTCCGCACCGGTACGGAGGGACTCGACGCGGACGCGGACGGGACGGACGGGACGGACGCCGGCACGGACGGGACGGACGCCGGCACGGACGGGACGGACGCCGGCACGGACGGCACGAACGGCGCCGGCACCGGCACGGACGCGCCGGTCCGGTGAGCGAGGACCTCCGGATCCGGCGGCTGGCCGACGGCGACTGGGACGCCGTCGTCGCGCTGGAGCACGCCGCCTACGCGGCCGACGGCCTGTCCGAGGGCCGGGAGGCGCTCCAGTCGCGCGCCCGCAGCTCGCCCGGCACCTGCTTCGTGCTGGAGCAGCACGGCACGGTGCGCGGCTACCTGCTGAGCCTGCCCTACCCGCCGCTGCGCTGCCCGGACCTCAGCCGCCCGGAGGAGCAGGCCTTCCGTTCGACCAACCTGCACGTGCACGACCTGGTGATCGCCGAGGAGCTGCGCGGACGGGACGTCGCGCTGGGCTTCATCCGGCACTTCCGGGAGCAGGCGGACGAGCAGGGGTTCGAGCGGATCTCGATGGTCGCGGTGCGCGGGGCGGACATCCTGCTGCGGCTGCTCGGCTACCGGGCGCACCGGGAGGTGCCGGTGCCCGCCTGCTACGGACGGCGGGCGGTGTACATGTCGATGCCGGTTCGCTGACCTGCGGGAACACGCGGACGAATGATCACCCTTTCGGCCTAGTTCAAACGGCGAAGATCACCCCGTCGGGTGAGGCTGGTGGCGGCTGCGCCCCCGTGCAGCCGCCGGCAGCACCCGCCCGCACGTCCGAGGAGCAGCGCATGAAGGCCGCCGTCGTCCGCGATTTCACCGCACCGCTGGTCGTCGAGGAGCGTCCGGTGCCCGAGCCGGCCGCGCACCAGGTCCGGGTCCGGA
>NZ_JBEXWT010000143.1:0-15585 GCF_040629945.1 Kitasatospora sp. NPDC005856
GCTCAGCACCCCATGAAGACACCTGATCCATAGTCACCACACCAGGATCAGTACCGCCGAGATCACCCACAAGGCAAGTGCCGCTGTAGTACTAGAAGACGTTCCGGAAGCTGGACGCCAACGCCGACCGGCACAGCGGCCCGCCGCGCAGGTCGACCTCGACCTGCGCGGCGGGCTCGGCGGGCCCCGAGGGGTCCTGCTCCAGGGGGCGGGCCGATCGGCCCGCCCCGCCGAGCGTCCGCTCAGGGGTCCACGACGGACGCGTGGGTGACGAAGAAGTACTGCTGGTCGACCTCGCCCTCCGCATCCACGACGTGGCCGGCCAGATGACTCAGGCTGCTCGCCTCGAAGGGGTTCTCGCCGGGGACCCGCACCACGTAGTCGTGTCCGTCGCTGTGCAGGACGAGGGCGTCACGCTCGCTCTTGGAACCCACGGCGACGCGCTCGATCGAGAGCTGCCCGCGAAGCCGGGTCTCCGTCACCGAGCCTCGATCTCGTCCACGGACACGATCGTCCCCGCCTGTTCGCGCACCGTGATGATGACATTGGTGGGTACGGGGGCGCCCGGGTCGCGCACGGCCTGCAACAGGTGCACGCGAGGAGGCTGTCCGAAGTCCTTCGGGGCGGCGTGGTCTTCGCCCTTCCAGACCGAGGCGAAGGACCGGATGGAGAACGACGGCGGCAGATCGTGCCGCTGGGCGATCTCCCGCAGGCGTGCCTCGAGTTCGGAGCTGAGTTCGCTGTTGGAGACCGGCTTGGGGACGGAGATGCTCTGCTCCAGCACGTGGGCGGCGAGTCTGGCCTCCCGGCGGCGCTCGGCCACGGCGGCGGGCGGGTCCACCTCGGCCGCCAGCGCCGATGGCAGTACCGGCTTGACCGAGGGGTCGCCCAGGAGGGTGAACTCCGCGATCGTCTTCAGGTCCTGCGGGAGGAGGTCGGTCTTGTTCTTCACGTAGTCCAGCCTCGCCTTGAGCGTGGCGTAACCGCTGGACTGGCCGTTGAGGGTTTCGCGGTAGACGTACTGGGTGATCAGATCGGCCTGGTCACAGGAGTCCGCCGGCCCGTACGCGATGACCGTGCTGCCGAAGAAGAGGACGGCGCCGCTGTGGAGGTAGGTGTTGCCCATGCCGGCCCGGGTCTGGGCGTCCGGCTGGTAGAGCTGCGCACCGTAGCAGGCCTCCGAGGCCACCACCGTTCCGGTGGTGAGGGGGTGGTCGACGTCGTCGGCCGAGAGGGCCACCGGGTAGCCGGATGCGCCCTGCCCGTACCAGTGGGGATCCTTGGGTGCGCCGTGGCAGTTGGCGAAGTGGCTCTTGGGCGCCAGGGCGCTCGCGGACCACGGCGAGCCGTCCGGCGGAACCAGGTGGAGCGCCGAGGCGTCGTTGAAGATGGTCGTCAGGTTCTCCTGGGTCGACTTCTCCCAGACCGCGGCGGAGAGCGCGAAGTACGCCTGGTAGGTGTCGCGTGGAGCGGGAGTGGCGGCGGCGGAGTACTTGACGAGGCTCACCAGGTAGTCCGGTTGGTGCTTTCCGGTGACGTCCGGGAGGCGGCCGACGACGCGGCTGGGGCTCGTGAAGTTGACCGGGTCCTGCTGGCCCTCGTCGTAGGTGGTCTCGCACGCGTACGGCAGGTCGCTGGGGATCGAGGGGTCGTCTCCGGTGGGGTCCTTCAGCGTCTGGTGCGGGATGACGTCGAAGCTGCCCAGGAGCATCAGGTAGTCCGGCTCGGCGTAGCGGAACACCGCGTCGATGGCGTCCTTGTTCTGCTTCTCGTCCGTCGCGCTCGTGACGACCGGCGCCTGGTACCGGGCCATGTCGTTCTTGTCGCTCAGATCCACCACGGTGGTGGTGATGCCGCGGTCCTGGTCGGCCTGGACCAGTTTCGCGAGTGCGGCCTTGACCGCGTCCACGTCGGGGTCCTGGTACCCCTTGTTCTTCAGGGCGGAGTAGTTGGTGACGACGATCTTGGTTGACGTGCCCACGTGGAATACCTTTCTGAGGGCGGATGGGGGAACGCGGCACCCGGTGACGCCCATCGGCCGTCACTTGGCGGGTGCCGTCCCCGTTGACTCGTGGGGCGGGCCGCACGGTCGACTCGTCCGGGTGGTCGGGGAACACACGCGGTGGTATCGGCCGGGCCGCGCGACGGAAGCCGCGTCAACGGCGCGCCGCGGGCCTCGGGGGGCGCCTGTCCGTGCACGCGTTCCGCGAGGCGGTGGCGAGATGTTTGTGTACTGACCCAGAGTCTGGCAAGGGCTGCGGGGCGCGGCATCTCGATCTTCACCGCTTCGCGGACCGGGCGGACGCGCGGTGCCGGGGCGATGCGGAGATTCCGTGCCCCGCAGCAGGTCACGAATCGCCGGAGAGCCGTGCGGTGCCGTCGACGTCGGCCGAGGGGCGCCGCGGCACGGTCGGGCGGTTGCCGGTGGGGGAGGCCGCGGTCGGGGAGGGGTCGTGGCGCGGTAGGGCGGCGATGGCGCCGGTGACGCCGAGGGAGACCGCGGCGCACAGCCACCAGACCGTGGTGTACGCCGACTCGGTGGGGACGGTGGTGCCCCGGACGGTCATCGCGGTGAGCACGGCGGCGAAGACGGCGCTGCCGATGCTGCCGCCGAGCGTCTTGGCGGTGCTGTAGAGCCCTGTGGCGATGCCGGTGCGGTCGGCCGGGCTGGCGTCGAGGACCAGGGCGGGCAGGGTGCTCAGGACGAGCCCGGTGCCGAATCCCAGCGCGGCGTTGAGCAGCGCGAACTGCCAGACCGCGTGGTGGGTGAGGACGAGGGCGGTGTAGCCGGCGGCGAGCAGGCAGCCGCCGAGGGCGGGCACCGCGCGGGTGCCCAGCCGCCTGCCCAGCGCGGGGGAGACGGTGGCGGCGGCGAAGGCGCAGATCCCGGCGGGGAACAGGACCCAGCCGATGCCGAGGGCGCCGTAGCCGAAGCCGTAGCCCTCCGTGCCGGGGGACGCGGCCAGGAACAGGGCCGCGGCGACCTGCGCGCCGTAGAGGGTGACGCCGAGCAGGAAGCCGGCCGCGTAGACCGGGAGCAGGCTGCGCCGGACGGTGGTCCTGATGTCCACCACGGGGTGCGGCGCCCGGAGTTCCACCCGCACCCAGACCGTCAGCACGATGACGGCGACCAGCAGGAGGGCGGTAGGAGCGGGGGTGGTCCAGCCGCTCTTGGACCCCTGTGACACGCCGGTCAGCAGCGCGGCGAGGCCGAGGCTCAGCAGAGCGGCGCCGGTCCAGTCGACGGCCCCGCGCGACCTGGTGGCGGACTCCGGTACGAGCAGGAACACGACGGCGGTGCAGAGCACGGTGGCGACCGCGGGGACGAGCAGGACGCCGTGCACACTCGGGACGGCCCGGCTGAGCAGTCCCGCGAGGACCATGCCGGTGCTGGATCCGAAGGTGAGGGCCCCGACGAGCAGCCCGACGGCGCGGCGGGCGCGCTGGGGGCCGAGCCGGTCGCGGACCAGGCCCATCTCCAGCGGCAGCAGGGCGGCCAGCGGGCCCTGGAGGACCCGGCCGAGGAGCAGCACGGCGACGGAGGGGGACCAGGCGACCAGCAGTGAGCCGGCGGCCAGGCTCGCCACCGCGACCCGCAGCACGCGCCGGTGTCCGTAGAGGTCGCCGAGGCGGCCGAGGAGCGGCACGCTGACCGCCGCGGCCAGCAGCTGGACGCCGGTCACCAGGTTGAGGTCGCCCGCGCTGATCGAGAGTTCCGTTCCCAGACGGGGGGTCAGCGCCGGCGTCATCCCCTGGATGATGCCGCTGGTGAGTTCGACGAAGATCAGGAACCCGACGGCCGCGGCGACACGGGTGTCGCTCCGGCCGGTGGTTGCGGAGCCTGTGGCAGCACGGACACGCGGCATGGATCCTCCGGCGAGCACGGTATGAGGTGGGGGAGCGGGACGGGGGAGCGGCAGGACGGAAGCGGGGGCGGCGGTCGGCTGCCGGGCCGGGTGAGCAGCCCGGCAGCCGACCGGTGTTCAGTCGCCCTGGCGCAGCAGCAGCTTGGCGATGCCGTTCTGCTGGATCTCGGAGGTGCCGGTCAGCACCCGGAACATGCGGACCTTGCGGAACAGGAACTCGACCTCGTTGCCCTGGGTGAGGCCCTCCTTGCCGTGGAGCTGCACGGCCTGGTCGAGGATTCGGAAGGCCGACTCGGCGACGAAGTACTTGCACATGAAGGCCTCCAGCCGGGGCACCGTGCCGGTGTCCAGGTCGGCCAGCGCGGCGTACGTCATGGCCCGCGCGGCGTAGAACTCGGTGGCCAGGTCGGCGAGTCTGTGCCGGACGGACTGGAGGTCGGCGAGCGGCGCGCCGTTCACGGTGCGGGTGCGCACGCGGTCCAGGGTCAGTGCGATCGCGCGGCGCGCCATGCCGAGGACGCTGGGGCAGTGCAGCAGGCGGTTGACGTTGACCCGGCCGAGGCCGAGCAGCAGCCCGTCGCCCTCCCGGCCGAGCAGGTTGGCGGCCGGGACGAAGCAGCCGTCGAGGACGATGTCGCTCTCGATGTGCTCGCCGGACATCGGGGTGGCGCCGTCGGCGACCCGGCAGCCGGGGCTGTCGAGGTCGACCACGAACGCGGAGAAGGTCTTCTCGGTGCCCTCCATCCGGGCGATCACGATGGCGAAGTCGGCGACCGGCCCGGCGCTGGAGAAGACCTTGTGGCCGGTGAGCCGGTAGCCACCGGGCTCGGGTACGGCGACGGTGCGCATCGCGCGCACGTCCGAGCCGGCGTCGGTTTCGGTGAGGGAGAAGCAGCAGGCGCGCTCGCCGCGCACGACGGGCAGGAAGTAGGTGTCGAGCTGCTGCGGGCTGGCGCCGGCGAGGATGTCGCCGACCCGCAGCGGGCCGCCCATCTCGCCGAGCACGCTGTGTCCGAGCACCCGCCCGCTCGCGCCGATCTCCTCCTTCAGCACGGCGAGTCGGGTGTGGGTCAGGCCCTGGCCGCCGAGTTCGGGCGGCAGGTGGATGCCGTAGAAGCCGAGTTCGCGGCTGCGCTTCCAGACGGGTTCCAGCAGGGCACGGGTGATCGGTGTCGCGGGGGTGACGCCGTGTTCGGCCTCGTAGGCGGCGAGTTCGCCGTCGAGGTAGTCGCGCAGCCGGCCGACCAGGTCGTGCAGCAGGGGGTCGGCGGTGTATTCGGGGTGGAGGGAGAAGAGCACGGGGGAGTCCTCAGTTGACGCGCCGGCCGGCGCCGGCCCAGTAGGTTTCGCGGACGGCCTTGCGGTCGACCTTGCCGTTGCGGTTGTGCGGGAGCACGGGGACGAAGTCCACCGAGCGGGGCTTCTTGAGCCGGTCCAGGCGGGCGGCGCAGAACTCGATCAGCTCGGTCTGGGCCAGTGCCGCGCCCGGGTGGAGGACGACCACGGCCTTGACCGCCTCGCCCCACCGCTCGTCCGGCACGCCCACCACGCAGGCCTCGAACACCGCCGGGTGCTCGTAGAGGGCCGCTTCGACCTCGGTGCTGTAGATGTTGAAGCCGCCGGAGATGATCATGTCCTTGATCCGGTCGACGATGAACAGGTAGCCGTCCTCGCGCATCCAGGCCAGGTCGCCGGTGTGGACCCAGCCGTCGCGGAAGGTCCGCGCGGACAGCTCCGGGTCGTTCCAGTACTCGGTGACGCAGTCCGGGCCGCGCACGATCAGCTCGCCGACCTCGCGGGGCGCCCGTTCGCGCCCCTGCTCGTCCACGATGCGGATCTCGCTGTCGTAGACGGCCCGGCCGCAGGAGGCCAGCAGCTCCGGGTCGGCGGCGACGGCGCGGGCGATCTCGGCGCCGGTCAGCCCGGCGACCACGCTGGTGGTCTCCGCCGTGCCGTAGCCCTGTCCGACGACCGGCCCGAACGCCGCGACGGCCTGCCGGAGCCGCTGCGGGGAGATCGGCGCCCCGCCGACCCGCAGGTCGGTGAGGCTGGACAGGTCGTACTCCGCCAGCTTCGGGTGGGCCAGCACCATGCCGAGCATCGCCGGCACCAGGAAGGTGGCGTCGATGCGCTCGTGTTCGACCGTGGCCAGGAAGGCCTCCACGTCCCAGGTGGGCAGCACGTGGATCGTGGTGCCGGCGAAGACGCAGGCCAGCAGCGCCATGCCGGACGCATGGGTGATCGGGCCGCAGGCCAGGTAACGGGTGCCCGGGCGGGGGCGGGGATCGCCCATCAGCTGCTTGCGCAGGTTGGCCAGACGGTTGCCGAAGGTCTGGGTGGCGGCCTTGAGCGCCCCGGTCGATCCGGAGCTGAAGTTGAGGACCGCCGGGTCCTGCGCCCGCACCTCGACGCTCACCGGTTCGACGGTGCCTTCGGCCAGCAGGTCCGCGTAGCAGGGCACTTCGGCGTCCGTGGGGTCGAACTGCACGGCCGCGCAGCCGGCTCCGGAGGCCTCGATCGCGGCCAGGGCGTCCGCGCGGTGCGCCGCGTCGAAGAGCAGGACGCGCACGGGGGCGTAGCCGAGGATGTGGGTGATCTCCGAGCGCCCCAGCCGGGCGTTGACGGGCGCCCGCAACAGGCCGGCCTTGTAGAGCGCGAACTCCACCACCAGCAGCTCGCCGCGGTTCCACGCCAGGCTCGCCACCGCGTCGCCGGGGCGCAGCCCGCGCGCCACCAGTGCCGAGGCGAGGCGGTTGGCGTCCTGCTCCAACTGCCGGAAGGTCCACGACCGTTCACCGCACACCAAGGCCGGCTCGTCGGGCCGGTAGCGGGCACTGCGGGTGAGGTAGGCGCCCAGGTTCATGTTCAACCCCTGACTGGTTTCCAAACATCAAGAACGTTTCCGGACAGGTTGTCCATTAACGTCTCGACTGTCAAGGGTCTCTATACTGGGAGTTCGCTGCGGCCCCGGCCGCCGCATCCGCATCCCCTGGATCGAAAGGTGACGATGGCCGAGGACAGGCGCACACGCCGGACCCGGCGCGCGCTGCGCGACGCCCTGGTGGCACTGGTGATGGAGCGCGGCTACGCGGCGCTCACCGTGGAGGACATCACCGAGCGGGCCGATGTCGCGCGCGCCACCTTCTACAGCCACTGCCGCGACAAGGACGCCCTCTTCACCAGGGTCACCACCGACCTGCTCCAGGAGCTGGGCGAACGCCTGCAGCCACTCGCCGACAAGTCGGACACCGGATTCACCGGGGAGCCGCTGCTCGCGCTGCTGCACCACGCCGAGGAGGAACGCGACCTCTACCGGGTCATCCTGCGCGGCGAGGGCGACGGCAAGCCCCTGCGCATGTTCACCGAGGAGGCGGTGCGCCGCATCTCGGCCGTCTTCCGCCGTCGGGCGGAGCAGAACCACCGTGAACCGCGCATCGACCCCGAGGTCATCGCCCGGGCCTGGGTCGGCGAGCACTTCGCCGTCATGCAGTGGTGGTTGGAGGGGGAGGAGGGCCGGATGCCGGCCGAGGGGCTGGCCGAGCTGCTCCTCGGCCTGTCCCGGCACGGGCGCTACTGGGCCAGTGGGTTCGATCCCGCCGACTGACCCCGTTGTGTGGTCGCCACCGGCCGTACGCCGCGGTCGCGGCGTACGGCCTGGCGTGAACTATCTTGCCATCAGCGGCCGTTGAGGTGCCGACCGATTTCGGTGAAGGCCTGGACGAGCGGGGCCTGCGGCGCGACCGGCGACATGACCTGGGAACCGTAGTGCACCACGACGAGGTCCAGGCCCGGTGAGACGAACAGCCGCTGGCCGTGGATGCCGCTGGCCATGAAGGACCCGTACGGGTCGTTGGGTATCCACCACAGGTCGTGGTACGAGAGCGTGGCCGGTGTCGTGGTCGGCGCTCCGGGGAACCGGACCCGGCGGGCGTAGCCGTCCGGCGCGCCGCTGACGATCGTGGTGGCGACGGCCTCCGGCACGACCTGCCGGTCGCCGACCGCGCCGCCGCGGCGCAGCATCTCGCCGAGCCGCGCGACGTCCCGCAGGGTCGCGCTGAAGCCTCCGCAGGCGGCTTCGACGCCCTCCCCGTCGAGCAGGTAGTAGGCGTCCTCCTCGGCGCCGATGTGCGACCAGAGGAGTTCGCTGAGCAGCTCCGACGTGCTGGTCCCGGTGATCCGGCGGAGGACCGCGGCGAGCGCCTCGACGTTGCCGTTCTCGTAGCGGAACTCGGTGCCGGGCTCGCCGGTGGCCCGTGCGGTGGCCAGGTGTTCGCCGATGCTGGTCGGCCCGGCGTACCCGTACGGGCGCAACTGCGGGGCCAGGACGGCGAAGTAGCGCTGGGCCTCCAGGGCCTTGTCGTACGGCCGGCCCGCGTAGCTCATCAGCGTGCCCATGTGGAGCAGGTGGTCGACCTCGGCGTCGCCGAAGGCGGTCCCGGCCAGCTCGGGGACGTACCTGCTGACCGGGGTGTGCCGGTCGAGCAGTCCCTGGTGTTCGAGGACCGCCGCCATCAGGCCGGTGTACGACTTCGCCGCCGAGGCGTTGAAGTGCGGCACGTGGGGCTCGTACCCGTGCAGGTAGCGCTCGAGGACGACGGCGCCCCGGTGCAGTACCAGGAAGGCGTCGGTCTGGGCCGCGGCGAACAGTTCGGACAGGCCGAGTTCGCGCCCGTTCGGCGCCGTGAAGCGCAGGCCGTCGAGATCGGCTTCGCGCACCGGCAACGGCTCGGCCCGGGTGCGGCCGCGCCAGACGCGGCGGCTGGGTACGGTCTCGCGCCCGGTGACCGCGTGGACGCGTACCCAGGCGGGATCGGTGTACCCGCGTGCCCAGATGAGGTCGGCCAGGGACCGCGGCGATGCCATGTGCACTCCTACCCATTAGACAGATTGAAAGATAACGTACAACCTGTCTGGAATCCAGGGCGCTTCAGGACCCCGGGGTGGGAGGAACGACTACACCGGGGGCGGCCCCGGGCACTCGGCAGAGGGGGAGGGCAGCGGGAGCAGGACGCGGAAGGTGCACCCCCGGCCCGGGGCGGTGTCGAGGGTGACCCGGCCGCCATGGGCGGCGACCAGGGCCTGGGCGATGGCGAGGCCGAGGCCGGAGCCGCCGGTGGCGCGGTCGCGGGAGTCGTCCGTGCGGTAGAAGCGGTCGAAGACCCGGTCGCGTTCGGTCCCGGTGAGGCCGGGCCCCTGGTCGGCGACCTCCAGGACGGCATGGGTGCCGACGGTGCCGACGCCGATCCGGATCGGGGTACCGGCCGGGGTGTGGGTGACGGCGTTGCCGATCAGGTTGGAGACGACCTGGCGGAGCCGGGCCTCGTCGGCGATCGCGGGAGCGCTGGAGGGCTTCCCGCCACCGGGGCCGGTGAGGGCGACCGGGCGGCTGTTGTCCAGCGCACGCACGTCGCGCAGGGCGTCGGCGGCCAGGGTGCGCAGGTCCATCGGTTCGAGGTCGAGGGCGAACGCCGGCGCCCGGCCGGGACCGGGGGCCGCGTTGTGGGCGTCCTCGTCGAGGCGGGCGAGCAGGAACATCTCTTCCACGAGCCGGGTGAGGCGTTGGGACTCCGCGGCGATCCGCGTCATGGTCCGGTCGAGGTCCTCGCGGGTGGACAGGGCGCCCATGCGGTAGAGGTCGGTGTAGCCCTTGATGCCGACCAGGGGCGTGCGGAGCTCGTGGCTGGCGTCGGCGAAGAACCGCCGCGCCCTCGACTCGGCCTCCGTACGGGCCCGGAACGCCGTGTCGATCCGGGTGAGCATCTGGTTGAGACAGTCGGCCAGGCGTCCCACCTCGGTGTGCGGAGCGGCCAGCTCGGGGACCCGGTGGGAGTAGTCGCCGGCGGTGATCGCCGTCGCGGTCTCCTCGATCCGGGTCAGCGGGCGCAGGCCGGAACGGACCGCGAACCAGCCGACGGCGGTCAGCACCGCGAGCAGGGCGGCGCCCATGGTCAGGGAGAGGTTCCGGGTCTTGGCGACGGTGCGGTCGACCTCGTCGAGTGCGGTCGCCACCACCACGCTGCCCCGCTCGCCGGGCGACTCCGGCGCGGCGAGCGGGGTGGGCTGGGTGAAGGCGACCACCCGCCACTCGTGCTCGCCGTCGTGGGAGGGCACGGTGAACGGGCGGCCCCCGTGGGCGAGGACGGCCTCGTGGTCGAGCAGGGGGAGTTCGGGGCCGCCACCGGGTGGCGTGGGGCTCACGTCGAACGCCCTGCGGGTGGCGCCGCTGTCGTCGAGGTAGGTCACGGTGGTGTCCCCGAGGACGCCCAGGGCCTGCACGCCCGTCGGGGTACCGGTGCCGGCGGGTGGCGAGAGGCGGGCCGCGACCTGGCCGGTCAGGACGAGCCGGTCGTCGACCCGGTCCTGGAGGTATCCGTGCAGGGCGGCGGTGACGAGCAGCCCCGTGCCGAGCAGGCCGACGGCGACCAGGGCGATGGACAGGCAGAGCAGGCGCGTGCGCAGCGACAGTCCGTTCAGCCCGCGCCGGAGCGACGACGGGAGGCGCGGTCCCGGAGCCGGAGCCGCGGCCGGTGCCGACGGCGCGGACCCCGTCACGGCCGGGGCCCGCGGATCACGTACCCCACACCGCGGACGGTGTGGATGAGCTTGGGCTCGTCGGTGTCGATCTTGCGGCGCAGATAGCTGATGTAGGTGTCGACGATGCCGGCGTCACCGCCGAAGTCGTACTCCCACACGCTCTCCAGGATCTGGTTCTTCGTCATGGTCCGTCCGGCGTTCGTCACCAGGAAGTGCAGCAGGCGGAACTCGGTCGGCGACAGCCGCACGCTGCGCCCCGCCCGGCTGACGTGGTGGCTGTCGGGCTCGATCGCCAGGTCGCCGACGGTGATCCGGGCCGCCTGCTCGCCCCGGGTGCGCCGCAGGACGGCGTGGATCCGGGCGATGAGCTCCTCCAGGTCGAAGGGCTTGGTGATGTAGTCGTCACCGCCGAGGCTCAGGCCGTGCAGGAGGTCCTGGCGGTCCTCGCGCGCGGTGACGAACAGGACCGGCACGGCTCCACCCCGGCCCGGGTGGGGCTCCCTGGGCTGGGCCCGCAGCCGGCGGATCACCTCGAAGCCGTCCAGGTCGGGGAGCATGACGTCGAGCAGGACGAGATCGGGTGTGTGCCGCGCGGCGAGGTCGAGGGCTTCCCGTCCGGTGCCCGCGGCGTCGACGTCGAAGCCGGCGTAGCGCAGGGCGGTGCGCAGCAGTTCCCGGACGGTGGGCTCGTCGTCGACGACGAGCAGGTGGTCCGGTCGGTCCCCCCTGGGTCGCGCCGGGGGTGTCGGTGCCGCCATGGTGTGGATCGCCGCCTTCGGGGACAGGGTTGGTCGGGGCTCTCCCAGGAGATCACACGGAGCTCAGGAGGCGGGGTCGGAGGAGCGGGGGGACGATGCCGAGCGGGCGAGCGTGGGGGCGGCGCCCCGGGGCGTGGTCCCGGGAGCCCGGTCGGCCCGGTCGCGGCGACGGGCCCGCCGCTCGTGGAAGCGGCTGCCGCCGTAGCCCGCGAGGGCGCCCAGGGCGACGGCGGCGAGCGCCGACAGTCCCGGACGTCCGTCGAGACCGGCGGTCATGCCCCCCATCTCGTTGCCCATGAGGCTGATGCCGATCCGCAGTGACCCGCCGGCCGCCAGGGGCAGCAGGAGGACCGGCAGGCCGAGCGCGATCCCCAGGCGCATGGCGGTCTCGGTGTGCCGGCTGAACACGGCCTGGGCCTCCTCCCGCCGGCCGCGCGCCGGAGTGCGGGCGGCGGCGAGGTACCCGGCGGTCACGGCCAGGAGCAGCATGAGCAGCAGCCCGATCAACCACAGCGGCACACCCGCGCCCGACCAGCCGCCGAGGCTCAGGGCCCTGTCCGTGTTCGCCGTGTCGCTCTGGGCGCCGCCGCCGAACATGCCGAACATCCCGCCGCCCTGGGGCTTCAGGCGGTGCATGCCGGCCTCCCACGGGGTCCCCAGTCCGGAGGTGAGCAGCACGGCGACCAGGTTCGGGCCGAGGAGGAGCAGGGCCCCGGCGGCCTTGGCCGCCTGCTCCCGGCCGGTCAGGGCGGCGCCGCCGGCCAGGAGGGCGACGACCAGGACCGTGCAGCACAGCGCGGCGGCGATTCCGGTCAACGTGGACGTGACGGCGTGCCACCTCAGCCGTACCGGGCCCAGGGTGAGGGGGCGCGACAGGGTCGTCCGCCGGGCCGCGACGCAGCCGATGCCGAGGACCACGCACACCCACAGCAGACCGAAGAAGACCGTCACCGCCGTGTCGGTGTCGAAGAGCACCGAGGACAGTCCCGAGGTGAGGCCGCCGCCACCGCCGCCGAACCGGCCCCCGAGTCCTCCGGCGCCGCCCTTGCCGAACCGTTCCGTCACGCCCTCCGGCAGATGTGCCGTGCCGTGCGCCGCGCCGGCCAGCAGGGGGAAGGCCACCGCCGCGACCGACACCGCGCCGCCGAACCGGGCCCACAGCATCTCCGAGGCGGGCTGCGGCCGCCGGTACAGGGGCCGGAAGAACCCGATCGCCAGGACGGCCGTGCCCAGGAAGGTCAGGGTCAGGGGCGTCACCGAGACCAGTCCGGTCAGGCCGAGGTCCAGACCGCCGCCCCCGCCCAGTCCGCCGAGCAACCCGCCGAGGCCGCCGCCGAATCCGTCCCCGCCGAGCCCGCCATCGCCGCCGCCGGACCCGGGGGAGGCCGCCGACCTCACGGTGATGTCGCCGCCGAAGGCCATGCCCATCAGCGCCGGCACCAGGCTGGAAGCCGGAGCGATCGTACCGGCGCCCAGGGCGGTCAGTGCCGCCCAGGCGGCGGCGGCCATGGCCATCAGGGCGGCCACGGTGGACAGCGCTCCTTCGAGGACGTGGCGCCAGAGCGCGCGGGGAGGAACGGGGCGCGGCGGGGCGGCGGGCATGAGTGGCCTCCGGTGTGGGTGGGGATGCGGGACGGACGGTTCCGGAGGGCAGGCGGGGGAGCGCTGTCCTACCGGAGGGGGAGCGGAAGGCTCAGGTGCGGGACGCTCGGTGGCTTCCGCTTCCGGAGGCTTCGGCGACAGGTGCCGGGCCCTCGCCGGGTGACGCCTCGGCCGTCACGGACAGGGCCGCGTGCGGGGCCCGTTCGAGCCGCTCGCCCTCGACGTCGAGATCGGGCAGGAGCCGGTCCAGCCAGCCGGGCAGGTGCCAGGCCCGCCGGCCGAGCAGCGCCAGGACGGCCGGCACGAGCGTCATGCGGACGACGAAGGCGTCGAGGAGGACGGCCGCGGCCAGCCCGAAGCCGATGGTCTTGAGCATCTGTTCGTCCGAGCCCAGGAACGAGGCGAACACCGAGATCATGATCACCGCCGCGGCGGTCACCACCCGCGCGCTGTGCTCGAAGCCGCTGATCACGGCTTCGACCGGCGACCGCCCGTGCACGTACGCCTCGCGCATCCTGGTGACCAGGAACACCTCGTAGTCCATGGCGAGGCCGAAGACGACACCGACCATGAAGATCGGCATCATCGACATCACCGGGCCGGGTTCCGCGACCCCGAGCAGGGACCCGAGCCAGCCCCACTGGAACACCGCGACCACCGCGCCCAGTCCGGCCACGACCGACAGCAGGAAGCCCAGCGCCGCCTTGAGCGGCACCAGCAGGGACCGGAAGACGGCGATCAGCAGCACGAACGCCAGGCCGACCACGAGCCCCAGGTACGGGACCAGCGCCTCGGACAGCTTCTGCGAGACGTCCGCGTTCATCGCGGTCGACCCGGCGACGAGCACCCGGGCGCCGCTGTCCGCGGCGAGCGCCGGATCGCGCAGCGCGTGCACGAGGTCGCTCGTCCGCGTGCTGCCCGGGGGTGTGGTCGGGACGACGGTCAGGACGGCGGTGTCGCCGGACTCGTTGAGCTTCGGCTGCCCGACGGCCGCGACGTCCGGCCGACCGCCGAGCTTCTCGGCGACGCCGTGCGCGGCGGCCTGGGCGCTGCCCCCGCCGTCGGCCTGGACCACCACGGTCAGCGGGCCGTTGTAGCCCGGGCCGAAGCCCTCGGAGATCAGGTCGTAGGCCCGGCGCTGGGTCGTCGAGACGGGCTTGCTCTCGTCGCCCGGCAGACCCATGTCCAGGGAGGCCGCCGGAACCGCGACCACGCCGAGCAGGGCGACGCCGCCCAGCAGGACGGCGACCGGCCGCCTGACCACGAACCGCGCCCAGCGCACCCCCAGGCCCGGCCGGGGCCCGCCGTTCGCGGCGGCCCTCCGGCGGCGCGGGCGGGCCGGACCGATCCGGCGGCCGCAGATCCCGAGCAGGGCGGGAATCAGGGTGACGGCGATCAGCACCGCCATGACGACCGTGCCGGCCGCGGCGAGGCCCATCTGCGTCAGCAGTGGGATGCCCACCACGAACAGTCCGGCGAGGGCGATCACCACGGTCAGACCGGCGAACACCACCGCCGACCCGGCGGTTCCCACCGCGTGGCCGGCCGCCTCCTCGCGGCTGCGGCCACGGGCGAGTTCGGCCCGGTAGCGGGAGACCACGAACAGGGCGTAGTCGATGCCGACGGCCAGCCCGATCATCGTGGCGAGGCCCGTCGTCGTCGAGCCGAGACCGAGCGGCTGCGCCAGCACCCGGATGGCCAACCCGCTGATGCCCACTCCCAGGACGGCGGTGAGCAGCGGAAGCCCCGCTGCCAGCAGCGAGCCGAACGTGACGACGAGCACCACGGCGGCCACCAGCAGGCCCAGGCCCTCCGAGGAATGCCCGCCGGGCGTCGCGTTGACGGCGTTGCCGCCGACCTCGACGGACAACTCCGGCGAGCGCGCCTGCTCGACGGTCGCCAGCAGCGCGCCGCGCGAGCCGTCCTCCAGCTTCGACGCGGGCACCCGGTAGGAGACCTGCGCGTACGCGGTCGTGCCGTCCCCGCTCACCGACCGCGCGGTGAACGGGTCGGTCACCCGCGCGACCTGCGGATCACTGCCGAGCGCCGCGACCGTCCTGCCGATCGCCTCCTTCGCACCCGGATCGGTGACCTTGCCGTCCTGCGCGCGGAAGACCACCCGGGCCGTCGCACCGTCGGCGTCCAGCTCCGGGAACCCCTCCTGCAGCACGTCGTACGCCTGCTGCGCCTGAGTACCCGGCATGGAGAAGTCGTTCGGCGGCGGGGCTGCGGCCCGCCCGGCCAACACCCCCGTCCCCAGGAGCAGTCCCACCCACAACAGGGCCACCAGCCAGTGTCTCCGGAAGGAGAACCGGCCCAGCCCGGAAAGGAACGCGGCCACAGCAAGGCTCCACATCAGTCGGCGATCATCGGAAAACCGGCACTGACGTTTTCAGTCCTCTCTGGCGGCCTCCGGAGAGAATCTGTGAGCCCTCTGAGAACCCGGGCCGCTGTCCCCGGCCGGAACGACGGCGCCCGGCCACTCCTCCGGTTTCCGCGCCGTGATTCCCAGGAAGCTCTTCCACTCCGGTCGCCGACACGGACGTGCTCCGGCTGGAGCCCGGTGGCCGGCCACCGCATCGGCCGACCACGGTGAATCGGGGACCTTCGGCCTTGAGCGAGTGCACCTACCGACCCCAGCGGACTCCGGGCCGGGACGGTGGGATGAAGGCAACGCGGTACCGGTGGACACCGGAACCGCCTTCGTCACCGTCAGAAGGGCAGCACCATCATGAAGGCCGCCGTCGTCCGCGATTTCACCGCACCGCTGGTCGTCGAGGAGCGTCCGGTGCCCGAGCCGGCCGCGCACCAGGTCCGGGTCCGGA
>NZ_JBEXWT010000144.1:0-15314 GCF_040629945.1 Kitasatospora sp. NPDC005856
ACGGACGCTTCCTTCGGACCGCCTTCCAGCGGACCCTCCGGGCTTCGTTCTTTCGTGTTTCCAGCTTACCAGACGTTTTCCGCTCCGTTTACCGGCGCTTCATTCATCCGATTTCCCGCTGGGGGGATTTCCTGCGAACTTCGTTCCGAAGCCTATCAAGGCTTTCGGAGTGCTCAGTCCGTGGGATCTGCTTCGTCAGAGGATGTGCATTTCGTGAAATGCACTCGCCTCGATTCGGCGGTGTCGTAGACACTAACGCCCGAGCCCGACCGTTGTCCAGTCGGTCCCAACCGTTCGAACCTACTAGCCCGCCCTCACCACGTCAATGGTTTGGCCGGGACGAGAGGAAGACTAGCAGGTCAGGGGCCTGCTGATCACATCGGCTCAGGCCGCGACCGGCTGGAGGTCCGCCCGATCGGCCGCATCCAGATCACCGAACTCTCCGTCCTCGGCCGCGCTTCGGCCCAGCACCAGGGCGTAGAGGAGGAAGGCGACCTCGGCCAGCACGCCGATGGAGATGCGGGCCCAGGTCGGCAGGCCGGACGGGGTCACGAAGGCCTCCAGGACTCCGGAGACCGCCAGGACCGTCGCCAGGCCGATCGACATTCCGATGATCGCGCGGCCCTGTTCGGCCAGCGCCACCGAGCGGGTGCGCGGCCCGGGGTCGATCACGGTCCAGCCGAGGCGCAGGCCGAGGCCGCCGGCCACGAAGACCGCGGTCAGCTCCAGCAGGCCGTGCGGAATGAGCAGCCCGAGGAAGACGTCGAGGCGCCCGGCGGAGGCCATCAGTCCGACGCCGATGCCGAGGTTGACCACGTTGGTCCACATCACGTAGAGCACCGGAACGCCCAGCGCGATCCCGAACAGCAGGCACTGCACGGCGATCCAGGCGTTGTTCGTCCAGACCTGTGCCGCGAAGGAGCTGGCCGGCCGGTCCGAGTAGTACGTCTCGTACTGGCCGCCGGGGCGGGTCATCTCGTCGAGCTGCTCGGGGGCGATCAGGCTGTTGCGGACCTCGGGGTGGGTCGCCATCCACCAGGCGAGCAGTGCGGTGGCCACCATCGAGACGATCGCCACCGGCACCCACCAGCGGCGCGCGCGGTAGAGCGCGGCCGGGAAGCTCACCGTGTAGTAGCGGGCGACGTCCTGCCAGCCGTTGGTCCGGGCGCCGGTCACCGCGCTGCGGGCGCGGGAGACCAGCCCGGTCAGCCGGCTCACCAGGGCCGGATCGGGCGCTGCGGCCTGGACCTTGGCGAGGTGTCCGGTGGCGCGCTGGTAGAGCGTGACCAGCTCGTCGGCCTCCTCCCCGCTGAGCCGGCGCCGACGGGCGAGGGCGTCCAGCCGGGCCCACTCCCCCTGGTGGGTGGCGACGAAGACGTCCAGGTCCATTTCGGCGGCTCCATGATCGGCGACGGGCGCGGACGTGCGTGCGCGGGTGGGTCCAGACGGGCTGCGGATCCGGACGGGCTGCGGGTCCGGGCGGACACCGGGTCCGGGCGGACACGTGCGGCCCAGCATGCCAGCAGCGGCCGTCGCCCCGGCCGTCGGGATCTCACTTCCCGTGCGCCCACCGGGCCCCGTATGTTTGCGGCTGCGGATCTGACTGCGGAGAGCGGGTCAGGGGGAACCGATCCGGGGTGATGCCCTCCCCCGACACTGCCGCACTCCCAGGGCCGGATCTCCATGGGCGAGCCGCACGGGCTCCAAGAACGTGAACGGACAGGTGTCTTGAGCGACCTGGTGACGGGTGAGGCGGTCGTCCTCGGCCTCCAGACGGCGAAGCTTCCGAGCAGGGCCCTGGCGATCGTGATCGACCTGCTGGTGGAGTTCGCCGCCCTGCTGGTGTTCACACTGCTGCTGAGCCTCGCCCTGATCGGTCTCGACGGCGCGGCGCTGGCCGCCGTGATGATCGGCCTGACGGTGTTCTTCCTGGTGGCCGTGCCCGTGATGGTCGAGACCCTCACCCGCGGCCGTTCGCTCGGCAAGGCCGCGCTCGGCCTGCGGGTGGTCCGCACCGACGGCGGGCCGGTGCGGTTCCGGCACTCGCTGGTGCGCGGGCTGGTCGGCTTCTTCGAGATGATCGTGCTGACCGGCGCCCCGGCCGTGATCACCTCGGTTGTGCACTCGGACGGCAAGCGGCTCGGCGACATCTTCGCCGGGACGGTGGTCGTCCGCGAGCGCACCCCGGGCGCGGGCGGCTTCGCCCCGCTGCCGCCGGTGCACCCGCACCTGCTGCAGTCGATGGGCCACGAGCTGGTCGCGATGGACCTGTCCGCCGTACCGGAGCCGCTCTGGCTGGCCATCCGCCAGCTGCTGGGCCGGGTCGGCCAGTTGGACCCGGCGGTGATGATCCAGATGTCCACCCGGCTCGCCGGGGACCTGTCCGCCAGGATCGGCCACCCGATCCCGTCGGGGCTCCACCCGGCGGCGTACCTGGGCGCGGTGCTCACCGAGCGCCAGCGGCGGGAGTGGATGCGCGCCCAGGAGCAGCTGTGGGCGGCCGGGCCGGTCCCCGCCCAGGTGCCCGCTCCCCGCCCGGCCTCCGGTCCCGTCCCCGTGCCGGCACCGACGGGCGCGGTCGGCGGACGGCCCGTCCGTGTCCTCGGCCTGCCGGCGCAGCAGCCCGCACCCGCCGTCCCGCCGACGCCCGTACGGCCCACCGCCCCGGTCGCCCCCGCCATCCCGGCCCCGGCGGCTCCGTCCCTCGACAAGCCCGTCGCCGGCACCGGCTTCGCCCCGCCCGCCTGAGCCGGGCCGCCCCGGCCGGACGGACCGGCTACTCCTCCTCCGCCCCCACCCGCCAGGCGTTCGGCGGCGACTGCAGTTCCTCCAGCTCGATGCCCTGAGCCGCCAGGACCACGTCCCCCGCCAGGTGCACGACCTGCTGTTCGCCCGTTTCCAGGTCCGCCACCTGGTACCGCTCGACCAGCAGCGGCCCGGAGTCCGTCGCATGGGTGTCGACGCCCTCCAGCAGCCACCCCTGGTCGAGGGTGCGCGGCGCCAGCACCGGCTCGGTGAAGGCCACCAGCCGCACCCGCGCGCTCGCCCCCTCCCGCAGCCTCAGCAGCCGGGCGGTGGCGACCAGGAAGCCCGGCGAGCGGCCGGTGAAGGCGTGCGCCCGGTCGTGGCCCTCCGCCGCGTGCTCGCCGCCGGGGTCGGACGCGTCGGTGCGGACCCAGGCCACCCCGTCCACCGCCCCACCGCGCACCTGCCAGCCGCCGCCCCGCAGCTCCATCCGCAGCGGCCGGGCGCGCGAGTCCAGCGTGAGGTCGGTACTGGCGAGC
Source organism: Kitasatospora sp. NPDC005856 (assembly GCF_040629945.1). Taxonomy (NCBI): domain Bacteria; kingdom Bacillati; phylum Actinomycetota; class Actinomycetes; order Kitasatosporales; family Streptomycetaceae; genus Kitasatospora; species Kitasatospora sp. NPDC005856. The sequence continues at coordinate 3,285 of NZ_JBEXWT010000144.1, forward strand.
ACCCGGCCGTCCGGCGCGTAGGTCTTGGAGACGTACCGCCACCCGGCCGCCCCGGGCGCGCAGCTGAAGCGCTCCTCCCCGAGCGGGACGTGGTCGTGTGGGTCGTGGAGCGAGTACCGGCCGTTGGGCATGCCGGAAAGCCTACGTGTGCACCGCGCGTGCAACCTTCCGGCCGGTGGCCGCATTAGAGCGGCGGACGACGCGGCTGGGCGTCGCCACCACGACGAGAGGGGGTGCGGATGGCGGAGCGGACGCGCGACACGGAGTTCACCGAGTACCTGGCCTCCAGGAGCGGCTGGCTGCGCAAGGTCGCCTATCTGCTGTGCGGGGACTGGCACCGGGCCGACGACCTGGTGCAGGAGTGCGCGACCAAGCTGTACGTCAACTGGTCACGGGCCGGCCGGGTCGAGAACCTGGACGGCTACGCCCGCAGGGTGCTGGTCAACACCTTCCTCGCCGAGCAGCGTTCGTCCTGGTGGCGGCGGACGACGCGGACCGCGACGCCGACGGAGGTCGCGTCGGTGGCGGCCGACCTCGACGTCCAGCTCGACCTGCGCAGGGCGCTGGCCGCCCTGCCGCCCAGGCAGCGGGCCACCGTGGTGCTCCGGTACTACTGCGACCTCACGGTCGACCAGACCGCCGATGCGATGCGCTGCTCCCCGGGCAACGTGAAGAGCCAGACCTCCCGCGCCCTCGCCACCCTCCGGACGACGCTCGCCCCTCGTCCCGCCACCGCCGAGAGGACGTCATGAGGACGCACGAGCAGCGTGATCTGACCGCCCGGCTGAGCGCCCTCGCCGAGGCCCCGGCGCCGCCCGCCGCACTCGACGCCCCGGCGGCGATCGCCCGCGGGCGGGTCCGGCTGCGCCGCCGCCGACGGGCGCTGATCGGCGCGGTGGCCGGGTCGACCGCCGCCGTCCTGGCCGGTGTGCTGCTGTTGCGCCCGTCCGGCGGACCGCCAGTACCGGCCGTGCCCGCGCCGACCGCCCCGTCCACGCTCGCGCCGTCCCCCACCACCACGCCGACGCCGGTGGCCACCGGCCCGCTGAGCGCCGAGGCCGGCTTCGGCTGGCTGCCGCCGTGGCTGGCCCGGCCGGCCGTCGGCCACGCGAACAGCGACGGCCGGTCCGTCGTCACCGCGGCCACCACGACCGCCGTCGAGAACGCCGTCCCCGCCCTGAGGCTCGAACTGCTGCGCGACACCGGTGCGTCCCTCGCCCCCGGGACCCACACCGTCGCCGCGCCCGCGGTCGCCGGCCGGGAAGCCCACTGGCTGGTCACCGACGCGTCGGGAGCCCCGGTCGGCCTGCGCTGGCTGACCGCCTCCGGCCGCTGGGCCGAGCTGCGCGCCACGGTGTGGACGGGGGCGAAGGTCAAGGACGACCTGCTCCGGGTCGCGGCCGACGTCCGCTTCGGCGACCGGGACGTCCCGTTCCCGGTGCGGCCGACCGGCGTGCCCGCCGACCTCAAGGTGCGCAACGTCGAGGTCCACCGGCCGTCCAAGGACTCCGAGCCCCCGTGGAGCGCCATGCTCTCGTACACCGTCGGCGGGAAGTGGCTGAGCGTCACCGTCCAGCCGGACGGCTTCGGGGTCTTCGCGGACGGCAGGCCGGACGGCGGCACCCCGGTCTGCCGGGTCGAGAAGGGCGTCCAGCTCTGCGTCAACGGCACCGCGACGGGGATCCCGTCGGTGCAGGGGATCGGCGGGCCGGCCGGCCTGCTCACCCGGTTCACCGTGCTCGGCGCGGACGAGGCCTCCTGGAGCACCGGCGGGGGCCTCTGACGCCCCGGAACGCCGACGGCCGGCGCCTCCCGTGGGAGGAGCCGGCCGCCGGACGGTGCACCGATCAGTAGCGGTACTGCTCGGCCTTGTACGGGCCCTCGACCGGGACGCCGATGTAGTCGGCCTGCTCCTGGGTCAGGGTGGTCAGCTTCACGCCCAGCGCGTCGAGGTGCAGGCGGGCGACCTTCTCGTCCAGGTGCTTCGGCAGCACGTAGACGCCGATCGGGTACTGCTCGGTCTTCGTGAACAGCTCGATCTGGGCGATCGTCTGGTTGGCGAAGGAGTTGGACATCACGAAGGACGGGTGGCCGGTCGCGTTGCCCAGGTTCAGCAGGCGGCCCTCGGACAGCATGATGATGGTGTGGCCGTCGGCGAAGCGCCACTCGTGGACCTGCGGCTTGACCTCGGTCTTCACGATGCCGGGCAGCTTCGCCAGGCCCGCGATGTCGATCTCGTTGTCGAAGTGGCCGATGTTGCCGACGATCGCCTGGTGCTTCATCTGCTCCATGTGCGAGGCAAGGATGATGTCCTTGTTGCCCGTGGTGGTGATGAAGATGTCGGCGATCGAGACGACCTCCTCCAGGGTGGTGACCTGGTAGCCGTCCATCGCGGCCTGGAGCGCGCAGATCGGGTCGATCTCGGTGATGATCACGCGGGCGCCCTGGCCGCGCAGCGACTCGGCGCAGCCCTTGCCGACGTCGCCGTAACCGCAGACGACGGCGACCTTGCCGCCGATCAGGACGTCGGTGGCGCGGTTGATGCCGTCGATCAGCGAGTGGCGGCAGCCGTACTTGTTGTCGAACTTCGACTTGGTGACGGCGTCGTTGACGTTGATGGCCGGGAACAGCAGCTTGCCGTCACGGTGCATCTCGTACAGGCGGTGGACACCGGTGGTGGTCTCCTCGGTCACGCCCTTGATCGTGGCGGCGACCTCGGTCCACTTGTTCGGGGTGTCCTTGAGGGTGCGGTTGAGCAGCTCCAGGATGATCCGGAACTCGTCGTTGTCCGCGGTGGACGGGTCCGGCGCGGCGCCGGCCTTCTCGAACTCGACACCCTTGTGGATCAGCAGGGTGGCGTCGCCGCCGTCGTCCAGGATCATGTTCGGGGTCTTGCCGTCGGGCCAGGTCAGGGCCTGCTCGGTGCACCACCAGTACTCGTCCAGGGTCTCGCCCTTCCAGGCGAAGACCGGCACGCCCTGCGGGTTCTCCGGGGTGCCCTCGGGGCCGACGGCGATGGCCGCGGCCGCGTGGTCCTGGGTGGAGAAGATGTTGCAGGAGCACCAGCGGACCTCGGCGCCGAGCGCCGTCAGGGTCTCGATCAGGACGGCGGTCTGCACGGTCATGTGCAGCGAGCCGGTGATCCGGGCGCCGGCCAGCGGCTGCGACTCGGCGTACTCGGCGCGGATCGCCATCAGACCGGGCATCTCGTGCTCGGCCAGCTGGATCTCCTTGCGGCCGAACGGCGCCAGGGAAAGGTCGGCGACCTTGAAGTCACCGGTGATGTCGGTCGACATGCGTCTGCTCCTCGCTGATGGGGTGGGGCCAAAGGTCCGGGCGTGCGTCGCTCGCGCGACCGTACGGGTGCACGGCCACGCCGGGACCGCCGGGTCCGTCGTGGACCGGCCTCCCGTTGCGCAGCACAAACCGTCGGAGGACCTCTCTCCCTCGACCGGCGCACACCCTACGGGTGCGGACCGCCGATCGACCGCCATCAGCAGCGACGTTCTGGCTCTGGTGACGAATCTACACCGACGGCCCTGTCGGCCGTCCGCCGATGACCGATTTCGGCCTCCGGTCAGACCGGCTCCGCGGCCGGACCCCGGGGGCCACGGCCGCGGGGCCGGGAGGCGTCAGTGCGCGCCGGTCGGGCCCGGGCCGCCGGGCGTGGCGGCCGGGTCGTCGCCCGCCGCGGCCTTCTCGGCGCTGTACACGTCGGGCTCCAGGTAGATCGCCCGGGCGATCGGGACGGCCGCGCGGACCCGCTCCTCGGCCGCGTCGATCGCCTCCGCCACCCGGGCGGCGCTGTCCTCGGCGTTGACGGCGATCTTGGCGGCGACCAGCAGCTCCTCCGGGCCGAGGTGCAGGGTGCGCATGTGGATCACCCCGGTGACGATCTCGCCGTCCACCAGCGCCTCCCGGATCCGGCCCACCGACTCCTTGCTCGCCGACTCACCGAGCAGCAGCGACTTGGTCTCCAGGGCGAGCACCACGGCGATCACCACCAGCAGGACGCCGATGCACAGGGTGCCGACGCCGTCCCAGACGCCGTCCCCGGTGATCACGGTGAGCCCGACGCCGAACAGCGCGAGCACCAGACCGATCAGCGCGCCGGTGTCCTCCAGCAGCACCACCGGCAGTTCCGGCGCCTTGGCGGTGCGGATGAACTGCACCCAGCCCTGCCTGCCCTTGGCCTTGGAGGACTCCCGCATCGCGGTGAGGAAGGACCAGCCCTCCATCGCGATGGCGAAGACCAGCACGCCGACCGCCCAGCCCCAGGCGTCCAGCGTCTCCGGGTGGCTGATCTTGTGCCAGCCCTCGTAGATCGCGAACAGGCCACCGACGCTGAACAGCACGATGGCCACCAGGAAGCCGTACACGTAGCGCTCGCGGCCGTACCCGAAGGGGTGCTCCTCGTCGGCCTCCCGGCGCGCCCGCTTGCCGCCGACCAGGAGCAGCACCTGGTTGCCGGAGTCGGCCACCGAGTGCACGCCCTCGGCCAGCATCGAGGAGGAGCCGGTGAAGCCGAAGGCGATGAACTTGCCCGCCGCGATCGCCAGGTTCGCGGACAGGGCCGCGATCAGTGCCTTGGTGCCGCCCTCGGTACTCATGCGACCGCCTCGCCACGCTCGGCGGGCGCTTCGCACAACACGCGCCTTCTGATGATGAGCTCCCTGCGCTCGCTCATGCCTGCAAAGTCCTCACGGTTCGATCAGCTCGTCGAGCGCTTACCGTACCGGCCGGGAGGTTCCACCCGGCCGACCCGCTCAGGACTGCGCCGCGGCGAGCCCCAGGTAGACGGCGGCGAAGTCGGTCAGCGCGACCAGGTCGGCCAGCGCGTGCAGCGCGTCCGGCCGGGCGCTCGCGTACTCGGTCAGCCGGACGTCGTGCGCGGCGGCCAGCCGGTGCGCCCGCGCCACGCCGAAGCTGCGCGGCCCCGCGTCCTCCTCCGGCACCTCGGCCGGTCCGTCCTGCTCGCCCTCGGCCGCCGGGCCGGCCGCGCCCGGGGCGTGCCGCAGCAGCAGGACCTGCAGGTGCAGCGGGTCCGGCTCCTCGACCCGGTCGCGGAAGAAGTCGTCCGGGTCGGCGCCCGCCCCCAGCTGCCCGGTGAACATGCCGCGGTGGGCGGTGAGCACCTGCGGCAGCGGACCGGCCAGCGCCGGGCGCCCGGCCCGGTCGGCCAGCTGGGCGGCGAAGCGGGAGGCGGCCGCCCCGGCGATCGGGCCCTCGGCCCACAGCAGCGGGACGGTCCCGGCCAGCCGGGCGGCCAGGCCCTTCGCCGGGTTGGTGTACGCGGCGGCGTCCGGGCGGCAGCGCACCGCGGTGGCGTCCAGCAGGTCGGCGACGGCCGGCAGCGCGTCGTACGGCAGCTGGGTGAGGCCGATCTTCTGGGCCAGTGCCAGCAGCGGGGTGAGGTGGGACCAGAGCGCCGCCGGGTCCTCGGCCGGCAGGTCCGGCTCGGCGGCCGCCACCGGCGCGGGCTCCTCGGACAGCACCGAGGTCACGAAGGGCAGCGGCAGCGCGCGCACCTGCAGCGCGGCCTCGGCCAGCGCGCTGCCGGCCGGGGCGGTGACGACGATCGCGCAGCCGCGCGCGTACGCCTGCTCGGCGAGGGCGACCAGGCCCCGCTCACCGCCGTCGGCGGAGCTGATCACCAGCAGGTCCAGCGGGCCGGCCCAGCCGGGCAGCTGCCAGCCGAGCCCGGCGGTGAAGGCGGGCGGGGCGCCGGCCCGGTCGGCGCGCGGGGCGGCCGCCTCGGTCGGCGGCAGCGCAACGACCAGCGAGGCCGTGCCGGCCAGCGCGGACAGCATCTCGGCGGCGGTCAGCGCGCTGCCGTGCCCGGCGACCAGGACGGACCGCGGCCGACCGTCCGGCCGCAGCCGGTCGAGACCGGCCGCCTCGGCCTGCCGCAGCGCGGTGCGGACCCGCGCGCCCGCGCCGGCCAGGGCCAGCAGGGCGCGGTCGTGGTCGGCGCGCCGAAGGGCGGCCGGATCGTCGAGCAGGGTGTCGTCGAGCATGCGGCGAACCTCCGGCTGCGGTCCTCTGGGCGCGCGCTGCGCGCCGGGCGGTCGGGGCGGGGCGGTCGGGGCGGCTCGCGCCCCGGGGAACGCCCCCAGCATCAGGCCGGGCGGCGGGCCTCGTCCACCAGGAGGACCGGAATGCCGTCGCGGACCGGGTACGCGAGGCCGCAGTCCGCGCCGGTGCAGACCAGCTCGGGCTGCTCCTCGGTGCCGCCCTCGACGAGCGCGGCCCGGCACTGCGGGCAGACCAGGATCTCCAGCAGGAAGGATTCGAGCTTCATGGGGCTCTCCAAAGTTCGGGGGTGGCACGAAGGTGCCCCGGCCGATAGGAAACCCTACCGGCCGGGGCACCGAGGCCCGTGATCAGGCTCGTGGCTCAGCCGCGGACGACGGCGAGCACGCCGTCGCGCAGCTCGGCCATCTTCGCCGGGTCCTTGGCCTCGACGTTCAGGCGCAGCAGCGGCTCGGTGTTGGAGGCGCGCAGGTTGAACCACCAGTCCGGGCCGGCCACGGTCAGGCCGTCCAGCTCGTCCACCGTGGTGTCCTCCCCGCCGGCGTAGGCGGCGCGGACGGCGGCGGTGCTGGCGGACTGGTCGGCCACGGTGCTGTTGATCTCGCCGGAGGCGGCGTAGCGGTCGTACTCGGCGGTGAGCGCGGACAGCGTGCCCGGCTGCCCGCCGAGCGCGGCCAGCACGTGCAGGGCGGCCAGCATGCCGGTGTCGGCGCGCCAGAAGTCGCGGAAGTAGTAGTGCGCGGAGTGCTCGCCGCCGAAGACGGCGTCGGTCTCGGCCATCTCCTGCTTGATGAAGGAGTGGCCGACCCGGGTGCGCACCGGCTTGGCGCCGAGCTCGCGGACCACCTCGGGGACGGTCCAGGAGGTGATCAGGTTGTGGATGACCGTCGGCTCGGCCTCGCCGGCGGCGCGGGCGCGGGCGATCTCGCGGGCGGCGACCAGGGCGGTGATCGCCGACGGGGAGACCGGCTCGCCGCGCTCGTCCACGACGAAGCAGCGGTCGGCGTCGCCGTCGAAGGCCAGGCCCAGGTCGGCGCCGACCTCGCGGACCCTGGCCTGGAGGTCGACCAGGTTCTTCGGGTCGAGCGGGTTGGCCTCGTGGTTCGGGAAGGTGCCGTCCAGCTCGAAGTACATCGGGACGAGCTCGATCGGCAGGCCGTCGAAGACAGTCGGCACGGTGTGGCCGCCCATGCCGTTGCCGGCGTCCACCGCGACCTTGAGCGGGCGGATCCCGGTGAGGTCGACCAGGCCCAGCAGGTGGTCGGCGTAGCCGCGCAGGGTGTCCTGGGCGGACAGCCCGCCCGGCTTCACGTCCCTGGCCGGGACGGTGACGGTGTCGTCCTCGGCCGTCCAGGACTCGACCAGCTCGCGGATCTCGGACAGGCCGGTGTCCTGGCCGACCGGGGCGGCGCCGGCCCGGCACAGCTTGATGCCGTTGTACTGGGCCGGGTTGTGGCTGGCGGTGAACATCGCGCCGGGCAGGTCCAGCTTGCCGCTGGCGTAGTACAGCTGGTCGGTGGAGCACAGCCCGATCTGCACCACGTCGGCGCCGTAGGCCGCGGCGCCCTCGGCGAAGGCCAGGCTCAGCGACGGGGAGGAGGGCCGCATGTCGTGCCCGACCACGATCGCGGTCGCGCCGGTGACCTGCACGAACGCGGCACCGAAGGCCCGGGACAGGCTCTCGTCCCACTGGTCCGGGACGACGCCTCGGACGTCGTACGCCTTCACGAGCTGCTTGAGGTCGCGCACTGCGGCTCCACCCTGGTCTTAGGACTGATCACGAAACGTCGGGTCCGCGCGCGTCGGACGACGGGCGCGGTGACGGTAGACGGGCAGCGTACCCGGGCCGGACGAATGCCCCGTGCCGGGTGAGGGCTCAGTTGTCGGGCGAGCGCAGGACCCGGAGGTGGCCGCGGCGGCCGCCCTCGGTGGACTCGCCCTCGGGGCCGCGGCCCTGACGGGAGGTCTGCGGGCGGGCGGCCTCGCGCACGGCGTTGGCCAGCGCCTCCAGGTCGTCGCTGCTGCGACGCAGCGGCCCGGCCTCGGCGGCGAGCCGGACGACCTCCCAGCCGCGCGGGGCGGTGAGGCGCTCGGCGTGCTCGGCGCACAGGTCGTAGCAGTGCGGCTCGGCGTAGGTGGCGAGCGGGCCGAGGACGGCGGTGGAGTCCGCGTAGACGTACGTCAGCGTCGCGACGGCCGGCCGGCCGCACGCGGTCCGCGAACAACGACGTACAGAGCTCACGAGGGTGGACGGTACCGCACTCCTCGCCGGGGAGCGAAGACCGCCTGCCCGGAAGGGGTGCCGTGTCGCACCGCGGGCGCCGGGCCGCGCATCCGACGCCCCGCGCGATTCCCCGTCGGAGTGGTCCACTTCCGACCGTCCAAGGACTACCCTCGGCAGTGATATGGACAGCTCCGCACCGCAGTCATCGACAGGCCCGGCGCGCCGCCCCCGGCACCGCGACCGGCACGGGCGGGGCCTGCGCGGCCCGCTGGCGCCGCCCCAGGTGCCGATCTCGCTCACCCGCTCCGAACTGTTCGACGACTACGTGCGCGAGTCGGTGGAGCGCCTCGAACGGCGGTGGCCGCAGTTGATCGAGGTGGAGTTCGCCGTCCAGGAGGTGCCGCTGCACGAGCCGGACGGCGCCGACGTCGAGGACGGCGTGCCGCTGGGGCGGGTGTCGCCGGGCCAGCAGGGGCGCAAGAGCCAGATCGTGGTGTACCGGCGGCCGGTGGAGATCCGGGCGAAGACCCGCGAGGACCGCGCGGCGCTGGTGCACGAGATCCTGATCGAGCAGGTCGCCGAGCTGCTGGGGCTGTCCCCGGACGCCATCGACCCGCGCTACGACGAGGACTGAACCCGACGGGGCGGCACCAGGGGTGCCGCCCCGTCGGCCGCTCAGCGCAGGACGACGCCCGGGTCCTGGCCGGCCTGCGGGACCTTGACGGTGCTGCGGTCGTCCCGCAGCGCCTGGACGGTGAACATCGGCACGTCCTTGGCCGGCAGGGACAGCATCCGGGCGGCCATCACCGGGCCGCCGGAGACGGTCTCCACGGTGAGCGCGAAGACGCCGTTCAGCCCGGCGGGCTCGGGGGCCGGGAGGGCGACCGTGCCGCCGGCCGGGATCTGGACCTCCTTGGTGGCCGGGGTGCCGCCGCCGCTGCCGGCCGAGGCGGTGACCCGGACGGTGGCGGCCTCGCCGCCGGAGGTCAGGTAGAGCGTGGAGGCGCCGGCCCGGTTGTCGGCGACGGTGGCGCGGGCACCGACCGGACTGCTGCCGGTGAGCCAGGCCGCGTCGGACTTGCCGTTGGCCGCCGCCCGGTCGATCCGCAGGCCGGCCACGATCGGGGTGCGGTGCTTGTCGTCGCTGGGCGACAGCCGCAGCCCGGCGACCTCGTCGCGGGTGACCTTGCCGAGGTCGACGGCGGCCACCATGCCCGCCTTGACGTGGATGGACTCGTTGCCGGCCGGGCTGAACCAGCCGTTCTTGCCGGACAGCTGGATCTTGAGGTCGGCGTCGTCCTCCGGCGGCGCCCAGACCACCAGGCGGGCGGAGGAGGTGTCGGCGGGCAGGCCGGGCAGCACCTGGACGGGGGCCGGGTCGGCCGAGGCCGGGATCCAGTCCGCGCCCTTGCCGCCGTCGGCGGCGTGCAGCGCGGCGCCGACCCGTCCGGAGCGCACCACCACGTGCACCGCGAGGTCGGCGACCGCGCCCTTGCTGATGGTCGGCAGCAGGACGGACTGGGAGCTGCCGGGCGAGACGGTGATCCCGTTGGCCGCGTCGTTGTCGATCAGGCCCTTGTCGCCGTACAGCTTGATGTCGACCACCGCGGCGGAGGACTCGGTGTTGACCAGGCTGACGTAGTCGACCCGGTCGCCGGCGGTGCTGGCCCCGGCGAACCAGAAGCCGGTCCCGGCCGGGGTGCAGGTGAGGCCGGACAGGCCGATGCCGCGCTGCTCGGTGACCACGGTGGTCTGGGTGACGGTGAAGCCGGGGGCGAGGGCGCCGGTGGCGACCGCCCCGCTGCCGGGCGCGGCGTCGCCGTTGGCGGCCGGACCGGTGCCCGGGGTTCCGGGCTTGGACAGCGTCAGCCGGGCGTCGGCGGGTGCCGCGTTCTTGTCCTGGGCCGGAGCGGCGGGGGCGCCCGAGCCGGTCGGGGCCGGGGCGGCCGGGGTCGCCGGGGCGGTGGGGGCGGCGCTCGGCTGGGCGGCGGGCGCGGCCGCGTCCGAGAGCCACCCGGACCCGCCGGTGGCGGAGCCCGTCCCGGGCGGGGTGTAGGCGGTGAGCGTGGTGGAGCCGGTCAGGCCCTGGAGCGGCTGCGGGCAGACCGCCGAGGTCCGCTCGACCTGCGCGGTGGTCGGGGCGGTTCCGGTGCCCGCCCCGACCGGGGCGGCCGGCGGACGCACCTCGGCGATCCCGAACACCGCCGCGAGCACCACGGCCGCGGCGAGCAGGGACGGGGTGGTCCTGGCCGCGCCGCCGGCCCCGGCCCCGGCGGCGAACCGGCCGCGGGCGGGGCGGGCGGCCGGGGCGGACCCGGACGGCTCCGCCGCGACGGCGGGCCCGGCCGGCTCGACGGGCTCGACGGGCTCGCCGGCGCCGGACTTCTTCCTGAATGCGGGCTTCTTCATCGCGGGTCAGCTCCCCGATCCGTGCTGGTGCGGGTACCGGCCGGGGCCGTTGGGGTCGTTCGGGTCGTAGTAGGGCTCGCCCTGCTGCTGGCCCGGCAGCCAGGGCTGCTGCTCCGGCTGCTGCTGGTGGCCGTCGTACCCGTGGGCGTCGTAGCCGTACGGCTGCTGCTGTCCGGGCTGGTACGGCTGCTCGTAGTCCTGCGGCCGGCCGCCGTCGTACCCGTGGGTCTCGTAGCCGTTCGCGTCGTAGCCCTGGCCGCCGTACGGCGCGGCGACCGGCTGCTGGGCCGCGTACTGGTCGTAGCTGTACGGATCGGCCTGCTGGTAGGCCTGGTACGGATCGGTGTACTGCTCGGCGTCCTGGATGGCGGCGGCCGCCTGGACGGCTCCGGTCACCGGCTCGCCGGTGGGCTGCGCCGGGATCGCGCCCGGCCGGTCGTACACCCCGGACTCCTCCGCACCGCCCTCGGCGCCGTCGGCGCCCTCGCCGCCCTCTCCGCGCTCGGCCATCCGGCGGGCCCGGCGGCTGCCGGGGGTGGGGGCCTGAGCCTGGGCGGCGGCGGCCAGCGCGGCGGCGGCGACCGCCTCCTCGGGCAGGTCGTCGTCCTTGTGGCTGCGGCGGCCGGGCAGGGCCAGCACCAGGATGGTGAGGCCGAGCAGCACCTGGGCCCAGATCCAGCCGGTGTGGGCGGCGCCGCCCTCCCGGGTGACGGTCAGCTTGCCGCCGGCGGCCGGGAGCTTGAAGCCCTGCGCCCAGCCGTCGACCGTGGTGGGCTCCAGCGCGGTGCCGTCCACGGTGGCCTTCCACTCCGGGGCGGCGGACTCGGCGAGCCGCAGCACCCGGCCGTCCGGGCCGGCCGGGACGGTGGCGGACAGGTCGCGGGCCCCGGACGGGACGACCACCGGGTCGGCCCCCGGGGCGGTGATCACCGCGCGGACCGCGGGGGTGCCGTTGACCTGCCAGAGCGCGGCGGCGCCGTCCTGGTTGGCCTTGACCAGGCCGGGGGTGGTGTCCAGGACGTCCTTGAAGACGTCGATCACCGGCTGCTGGACCAGCACGTAGGCGATGCCGTAGCCGGCCAGGGCGCTCGCCTGGTCGGCACCGGAGCCGGCCAGCAGGCTGCCGACCATCTTGTTCAGGCCGTCCTGGGTGCCGGTCGCCGGGTCGACGGTGGACTCGGCCTGGCCGAGCGTCAGACCGGCGCCGCGCAGCACGGTGTAGCGGACCGCGCCGCCGTTCTTCTCCCCGGTGACGACCAGGGTGCGGGTCGTGATCCGGCCGAAGTCCAGGGCCACCGTGGTGGTGGTCTTGCCGGGGTGACCGGTGAGGTCGTCGACGCCCGCGCTGGCCGCGGTCATCGTCT
>NZ_JBEXWT010000145.1:0-15304 GCF_040629945.1 Kitasatospora sp. NPDC005856
AACGCCAAGCACCCCGCCGCCTACGCCCGGGCCCTCGCCGAACACCGCACCCCGGCCCTGGCCCGCGAGGTGCTGGAGGACGAGGACCGCCGCGTGTCGGCGGCGCGCACGATGCTCTCGCTGATGAAGTCGAGGAAGCGGGCGATGTTCTCCAGGCGGACGGCGGCGGGGGTGCCGGGACCGAGGACGGCGACGCCCTGGCGGGCGGCCTCGATGACCCGGTCGTTGGCGCGGGCGCTGGCGATGACCGCCTGGTAGTAGAGCTCGTCGTCGACGATGTAGCGGTCGCGGCGGCGTTCGTCGCGTTCCCGGCGCACCAGGCTCTGGCTCTCCAGGAAGGCGATCGCCTTGGAGACGGAGGCCGGGCTGACCTGCAGGCGCCGGGCGAGTTCGGCGGCGGTGAGGCTGCCCGCGTCGGTGGTGCACAGGCAGGTGATCACCCGGGCGCCCATCCGGTTGAGGCCCGAGCCCATCAGCACGGTGGTGAGCTGTTCCTCGTAGGCGGCGACGGCCTCGCCGTCGCGCCCGTGGGGCTGCGGGCCCGGCTGCGGCCCGCCGGGGGCGGTGGGCCGGCGCCGCTGGGCGCGGTGTTCGGTGGCGCGGTGGGCCAGGTCGGCGCGGTAGGCGAGGGGACCGCCGTTGCGCATCACCTCGCGGGTGACGGTCGAGGTGGGGCGTTCCAGGCGCCGGGCGATCTCGGCGTAGGGCAGGCTGTCGGCCAGCCCCAGCGCGATCTGCCGGCGTTCCTGCTGGGTGAGCCTGCCTCCCGGCATCGCGTTCTCCTCGGTGGTGGTCGCCGCGCGGTCCCCGTGTGGTTCCCGGCGTGGTGGCCGGCGTGTTGCCGGGTCGGGGCCACCATAGCGTTCACCTTCCACCCATTGCAATGATCGCAACAGTGGCCGTTGCATTACCGGACATGTTCGTTGCAACAGTTTCCCGTCATTCACCTGCAATAAAGCCGTTCTGACGCAACGAATTGGTTGCCTGGATCTTGAAAGCAACGTAGCGTTTCCAATGTCGGAAACACCAATGGGGCAGGCCCGGGTCCGCACCCGCACCCGCACCCGCACCCGCACCCGCACCCGCACCCGCAGAGGAGCCCGCGATGCAGACGTTCGACACCTCGGCCCCGATCACCGTCGTCCTGGAGGTCCCCGGAGGGCTCGTGCGGCTGATCGCCGCCGAGCGCGGCGACACCACCGTCGAGGTCCGCCCCGCCGAGGCCGGCAGGAACCGCGACGTCCAGGCCGCCGAGCGCACCGCCGTCTCCTTCGCCGACGGCGTCCTGCGGATCGTCACCGACGCGGCCGGGCACCGGCTGCCGGGCCCCACCGGCTCCCTGGAGGTCACCGTCCGGCTGCCGTGCGGCTCCGCCGTCCGGGGCAAGGCCGCCGCCGCCGAACTGCGCGTCGTCGGCCGCCTGGGCTTCGTCGCCTTCGACGGCGCGTACCGCACCACCAGGATCGACGAGGCCGCGAGCCTGGAGCTGAGCGCCGTCGACGGCGACGTCGAGGTCGGCCGCCTCACCGGCCCCGCCCGGATCAGCACCACCCGCGGCGACATCCGCATCACCGAGGCCCACTGCGGCACCGTCGAGCTGACCACCGGGTCCGGGAGCATCACCGTCGGCGCCGGTGCCGGCGTCAGCGCCGCCCTGGACGCCGGCACCGGCCACGGCCGCATCGCCAACGCCCTGCGCAACGACGGCACCACCGTGCTCGACATCCGCGCCACCACCTCCCACGGCGACATCACCGCCCGCAGCCTGTGACACCCGACAGCCGCGCGCGGCCCCACACCACCGAGACCCCAGGAGGGAAAGCCATGACCACCGACGCCACAACCGCGACCCGTCCCCGGGCTTGGAAGGGCATGGTGCCGGTCGACGACACCGCCCTGGCCGTCACCGACACCGGCGGCCCCGGCCTGCCCGTGCTCTACCTCAACGGCCAGTTCGCCACCCAGGGCTACTGGCGCCGCGTCCTGACCGAACTCGGCCCGCACTTCCGGCACATCACCTACGACGAGCGGGCCCGCGGCCGCACCTCCAAGCGCTCCGCCGACTACTCCTTCGAAGCCGCCCTGCGCGACATCGACGCCGTCCTCACCGCCCGCGGCGTCCAGCGGGCCCTGCTGGTGGGCTGGTCCTACGGGGCGTTCCTCGCCGCACACCAGGCCTCACACAACCCGCAGCGCACCATCGGTGCCATCCTCGTCGACGGCGCACAGCCCTACGACTGGCTGACCGACGGCCTGGAACAGCGCATCCGCAAACAGTTCCGGCGATGGGCCCCGCTCATGGCGCTGATGCGCCCCACCGGCCTGACCCCGCGCATGACCCACCAACAGATGTCCGACTGCAACATCGAACTCGGCGAAATCGCCCGCGCCGACGCACTGGGCCCGGTACTGGACGCCATCACCGTCCCGACCCGCTACGTCGTCGCCTCGGGCGTCTCCCTGGGCAGCAAAGGCGAGGAACAGGAGATCATCCGCTCGGTCCTGCCCTCGGTGGCCGCACGCAACCCCCACATCGAGATCAGCGCGAAGGTCCCCAGCAACCACGGCGCGATCCTGAAGAAGGACTTCCGCGCGATCGCCGACGCCGTGCGCGAGGTCGCCGCCCTCGACCACCCCACCGACACCACCCACTGACGCCCCCACCACCCCCACACCCGGGCAGCCCGCCCACTGACAGCCCTGCCCCCGCCATCCCCGGGCAACCCGCCGACCGACGCGGCCGCCCGACACCGCACCACCACGAGGCGACCCCGCCGAAGCCGCACCGGCCCGAGCACGCAGCGGGCCGGTGGCGAGGAAGACCGGGAAAGGCAAGGACCCCGAGGGCGTCGAGGACGGCGAGGGCACCGGAGGCCCCGAGGGCGGTGAAGGTCGGCGTGGGGGGCGGAAATGGCAGTGCGGGCCGGGCGCCCGCTGGGCACACTGATCCGGTGATCATCGACCACTGGCCCCTGCAGGGGCTGCGCGTGACCTCCCCGCGCCTGGAGCTGCGCCTGCCCACCGAGGACGAGCTCGCCGAGGTGGCGCACGTCGCCGGACGCGGCGTCCACCTCCCCCAGGACCGCCCCTTCCTGACACCGTGGGGCGAACTTGCGCCCGCCGAACGCGCCCGGCACGTGGTGCAGTCGCACTGGAGCCGGCTGGGCCGCTGGACCGCACGGGACTGGGCGCTGAACCTGGTCGCCTTCCACGGAGGGCACCCGGTGGGGATCCAGGACATGCGGGCCAAGGAGTTCGGCGTACGGCGCGAGATCGTCTCCGGCTCGTGGCTCGGCCTGGAACACCAGGGCAAGGGCCTGGGCACCGAGATGCGCGCCGCGATGCTCCACCTGGCCTTCGCCGAACTGGGCACGCAGTCCGCCACCTCTCTCTCCTTCACCGACAACCACTCCTCCCTCGCCGTCTCCCGCAAACTCGGCTACCGCAGCGACGGCATCGACCGCGATGTCCTGGACGGACAGGTGGTCGTCTCCGAGCGCCTGCGCCTGAGCCCCCAGGCCTGGGCCGAACACGCCGCCCGCACCCCGGTCACCGTCACCGGCCTCAACGACGACTGCCGCGCCCTGTTCGGCCTCACCGACTGACCAGCCGACCGACCGACCGACCGGCTGACCGGCTGACCGGCTGACCGGGGCCGCGTGCCCCAGGACGGGCCCGGCCGCGGTGTCCGCGCCGGGCCCGTCCACCGCCTGTCTACCGGGTCCTCCTACCGTCCACTCACCTGCCAGCCGTGCAGGGCGGCGGGCAGGTCGGCCAGGGTGTGCAGGACGTGGATTCCGTCGTCGGCCGTGGTGGCGGTGGCGGTGCGGTCGAGCCAGAACGGGCGCAGGCCGGCGGCGCGGGCGCCGAGGGCGTCGAGGTCGTAATTGTCGCCGACGTAGGCGACCTGGTGCGGGGGCAGGCCCAGGCGGGCGCAGCCGGCGAGGAAGATGCCGGGGGCGGGTTTGGCTTCGCCGTGTTCGTCGGAGCAGACGAGGGCGGTGTCGGCGAAGTGGTGGAGCAGGCCGGTGGCGTGGAGTTTGCGGCGCTGGTGGGCGGTGGCGGAGTTGGAGACGATGCCCAGGCGGTGGGTGGGGGCGAGGACGGTGAGGGTGGGGGCGGCGTCGGGGAAGGCGGCCTGGGCGGCGTCGCGGTGGGCGGTGTAGCCGGCGAACCAGGCGGCGGCCCTGTCGTCGGGCATGGTCGTGGTGTCCTCGCCGAGGCGGGCGAGGAAGCGGCGGGTGCGCTCGTGCTGCTGTGCGGTGAAGGTCAGTTCGCCGGCGAGGAAGCGCGCGTACTGCTCCTGCATGACCTCGCGCCACAGCGCCACCGCGGCCTCGGGCGTGGGGAAGCGGTGCAGCAGGCCGAGGTCGCGCAGGTGGGCGAGGATGCCGGCGCGTTCGGAGCCGGAGTAGTCGAAGAGGGTGTCGTCGACGTCGAAGAGCACGCCACGGATGGGCACGAGCGGGAGCCTTTCGCCGGGGGTGGGACCCGCTGGGGATGGTACGCGGCAGGCCGTGGAGTCGACGCCCGGGCCCCGTGCGATCGTCCCCTTCGCGCCGGCCGGGCACGGGAGCCGGATGAGGATCCGCTGCCGGGCACCGTCGCGCTGCCATCGGCCGAACAGGTCGCGGACCCCGTTCCACGATCCGTACTCGACTTCCCTGTCACGTGAGCGTGTTGGGAAGCGAAGCGCTCCGCTGGCTCGAGGCCGTTGGACCTGGGCATGGTCCAGCGGCCTTGGCCGTCATCCAGGGTGCCCGGCAGGTGTCAGGCACGTGGTTCGTGGTCTCGGTGTCATCGCGCGCGGTCGGCGGCCCAGTCGGCTCGGGTCCGTTGGAGTGCTTGGTACGACCGCAGGCAGGTACCTCGAAGACGCGTTCGTGCTCAGGCTTCCGGACGCTGATCCACCGGCATGGCGAGGTCGTGTCGGGCATTCGGCAAGACCGCCGTCGTCGTCCCCGCGAAGTCCGCCGGGCGCAGGGTCTTCGGCCCCGCCACCGCGGGCGTCCGTCTCGCTTGACCTCTTGCGCGTCAGTCCGGCAGCCAGTGCAGCTCGTGCGCCAGGGTTTTGGCGACGGCACGGATGCGGCGGTGCAGTGGCGACTGCTCGCGCGGGAGGACCAGGTGGATCGTCAGACTGGGTGCGCCCCGCAGCGGTCGCCAGGTGAGACCAGCCGGTTGTGCGGTGGCCGCGGCTTCTCCGGCCGGGGCGAGGGTGACCCCGTCGCGCAGGTCGCGCTGAGACATGTCGAACGAGACTGCGGGCGTGTGGAATCGGGGGTGTGGTCGGGTGTCTCGGAACAGTGCGGCCAGCTGATCGTGGATCACGGGGTTGGCCGCACGGTCCGGGAGTCGCAGTGGATACGCGGCCGCGTCGGCGATCTCGATCTCCGGGTGTTCGGCCAGCGGATGGTGCTGCGCCAGCTGGACCCCGATGCGGGCACGCCGCAGCAGGAACCGGCGCACGCCACGGCCCGGTTGTTCACCGCGGGTGATCCCGGCATCGATGCGGCCGTCGGCGACCGCGGGGGAGATCTCCGGTGTCGCCATCGGGACCGCGCGGACCTCGAGTCCGCGCTTGCCACGAATCAGCCTGTCCACCAGGGCCGGTGCCGTCTCGGCCCCGGCACTGAGGCTGTATCCGATGCGCAGCGTGCCCAGTTCACCGGCCGCCGCGCTCCGGGCGGTGTCCCATGCCCGGTCCAGCGCCGCCAGCGCGGGCGGCGCGGACTCCGCCAAAGCCGCACCGGCCGTGGTCAATACGACGCTACGCGTGTTGCGGACCAGCAGGGCCGTACCGAGTTCCGCCTCCAATCGGCGCATCCGGGCGCTGAGTGCGGGCTGTGCGATACCGATCCGTGCGGCCGCGCGGGTGAAGTTCAACTCCTGTGCCAGCACCAGGAAGTACCGCAGGCTCACCGTATCCGGCGCCACGTGCCCTCCCTGCCGATTGATAACGATCCGTTCTGAGCCTATCCCGTACCGGTCTTTCCCTCGACCGCGCATCCAGCCCTAACCTGCGCATGCCGGGATCGATCGATCCGAGTGTCGATTCGAAGTCGGACGTGTCCGGCCGAACACAGGAGGTTTCCATGGCCAAGGGCTACTGGGTCAGTGTCTATCCCGCCGTTGCCGCCCCTGAGAGGCTGACCGCCTACGACAAGCTGGCCGGTCCGGCTGTCCGGGCCGGGGGCGGGCGCACCCTGTCCCGTGGCGGTCGGGTCGTCGCCCACGAGGCCGGAATCACGCGACGCGTCGTTCTGATCGAGTTCGACAGCTTTGAACAGGCCGTCGCGGCATACGAGAGCGAGGCGTACCAGAAGGCGCTGGTGGCCCTCCCCGACGGCGTCGAGCGGGACTTCCGCATCATCGAAGGCATCGACTGACCGGCAGGGCCGAACACGCGCCCGCGAGAACCGCCCCGTCCCCTACTGGTCCCGCCCCGCCACTGCCGGGAGGCGACCCGGCGGCGGCAGGCCGCCACCGCGAGCCGCCCACCCCTGCCGGCATCTGACGGGCCCATCCACTGTCAGCTCCAGGCGCTATGGTCCCTCCCGAGATCGCACGACGACACAAGGGGGTTCGGCATGGGCAGCAGGCACGAGGGGTTCTCCGCCGAGGAGCGGGCCGCAATGAAGGACCACGCGCAGGAGCTCAGGAAGGCCGCACGCAGGGCCTCGCAGGAGGAGAAGGCGGCCGAGGCCCTGCGGGACGTGCTCGCGAAGATCGCCGAGATGCCGCCGGGCGACCGGGCGCTGGCCGAACGGGTGCACGCCGTGGTCACCTCCGCCGCCCCCGCGCTCGCCCCCAGGCTCTGGTACGGGATGCCCGCCTACGCGCTGGAGGGCAAGGTGGTGTGCTTCTTCCAGAGCGCGGAGAAGTTCAAGTCCCGGTACGCCACACTGGGTTTCAGCGACCAGGCGCAGCTGGACGACGGACCGATGTGGCCGGCGTACTTCGCGTTGGCACAGGTGACGACCGAGGTGGAGGAGCGGATCGCCGAGCTGGTGAAACGCGCGGTCGGCTGAACCGGCACGACCGATCTGCCACGGCAGATCCGACGGGGCGGGGCTCGGGCGCCGAACCGGAGTTCAGACGTCGAAGCGGATCTCGGGCCGGTGCGTATGGGGGCCTCCAGCAGCGGGGTGGGGACGGCGCGCAGGTGGAGGCCCACGCAGGCGGTGAGGCAGACGCGCCGGTCCACCCACAGGGCCCGGACAGTGACGGCACCGCCCGGACAGTGACCGAACACGCCGATGGCCTCAGGGTCGAGGGCGGCGTGGAGGCCGGCGGGCGGCGGGCCGCCCTCGAGGCGGTCGAGCGGGCAAGCGGCGCCGGCCGCGCGGCAGGCGATTCCGACGCGGGTCATCGCTTGGACACGGGCCCTTGTCGCACACGCCGAGGCGGCGCCGGGGAACTCCGGCCTCACCGGCGTCGCAGGTCGTGGTCGACAGCGGCGACGACGCCGCCGCGGGAGGCGAGTTTCCCGGCGGGAGCAGCGTCGAAAGCACTGCCGCCACCACAGCCGCGGAAGTCGAGGACCACAGGGTGGCGGCAGGCACGGCCGGGCGGGCGCGGTCAGGCGGACGCTGCGCCCGGCGCGGTATCCGAGGCGGCGTCGGCGCGGTGCCGGCGCGGGCGGGCCCGGCGCCGACGCCGACGCCGGTGGCGGCGGTGGCCGCGCCCAGAGCGAGCACCCCGAGGGCGCCACGGCGGGTGAGCGGACCGCCGAGCGAACGGCCGGGCCGGTATCCGGTCATGAACGGTTCCTGCGGCAGATCGGGCGGCGGCACACGCGTCCACCGCGACAACGGCGTGCGTCCACCGCGGCGATCCGACCCGCCCGGGCGCGTCCGCCCCGGCAGGAGCCGCCCCCGGCGCCCTGCGACCGCAGGCCCACGCCCGCGGCGCCGGCCGCGGCACCCACCCCCCTCCAGGGATCCGACCCGCCGCTACGGCAAGGGAGCTGCCGACGCCGTCAGGATCGCGTCGAGCAGGCCCGGAAAGCGGGCGTCGAGATCGGCGCGGCGCAGGCTGACGAAGCGGTTGCGCCCCGCGACGCGGGTGGTGGTCACGCCGGACTCGCGCAGCACCCGCATGTGGTGGGAGACCGTCGACTTGTGGAGGTGTTCCAGACCCAGGCCGCGCGGATCGCAGGAGTGCTCACCGCCGTCGGCGTAGCTGAGCAGCAGCGTCATGCGCACGGGATCGCCGAGGGCGTGCAGGACGGTCACGAGGTCGATGTCGGCGGTGGCGGGCTGGGCAAGCCGCTCGTCGTCGCTCATGGCACACGCTCCTCGGGGCCGCGGACAGGAAAGGAATGGTTTGACAATCATCCACCAATCCCCGAGTGTTTGACGAGCGTCAAACTGTTTTACAGGTGTCCAACAATCCCGTCCGGCGCCCGCGCCGGCGCCCGTCCGCTCCATCCGTCCGCTCCACGCACCCGGGGGGCTCTCCCGTGCCCGTACCTCTGCTCCTGCTCGCCCTCGGCACCTTCGCCATGGGCACCGACTCGATGGTCGTCGCCGGCATCCTCGGCCCGATCTCCGCCGACCTGGGGGTGTCGGTGCCGGCCGCCGGCCAGCTGGTCACCGTCTTCGCACTCGGCTACGCACTGCTGGCCCCGGTGCTGGCCACACTCACCGCCCGCTGGCCGCGCCGGCGCCTGCTGCTGACCGCGCTCGCGGTGTTCACCGCGGCCAACGCCCTCAGCGCGCTCGCCCCCACCTACGAACTGCTGCTGGCCACCCGCATCCTGGCCGCGGCCGGCGCCGCCCTCTACACACCGACCGCCAGCGCCGTGGCCACCACCCTCGTCGCCCCCGAACGACGCGGACGGGCCCTGGCGACGGTGCTCGGCGGGATGACCGTGGCCACCGCGCTGGGCGTGCCGCTGGGCACCTGGGTCGGACGCACCGACTGGCGGATGACGATGTGGCTGGTCACCGCACTCGGCCTGGCCGCCCTCGCCGGGCTCGCCCTGCTGCTGCGCGAACTGCCCGCCCCCACCGCGGCCCCCACCCTCACCGCACGGCTCGCGCCACTGGCCCAGGGCCGGGTCCTGGCAGCCGCCGCCACCACCCTGGTGTTCTTCCTCGCCTTCCAGAGCGTCTACATCTACCTCGCCACCGCCGTCTCGGGCGCCACCCACGGCAACGCCGACCGCCTGAGCCTGATCCTGCTGACCTGCGGCGTCATGTCGGTGGCCGGCAGCTGGCTGGGCGGACGCCTGGTCGACCGCCTCGGAGTACGCCGCGTCCTGCTGACCGGCTCCGCCACGGCCGCGGCCGCCTTCACCGCACTGCCGTGGCTCGGACAGACCATGCCCGGCGCACTGGCCTACGCCACCGTCGTACCACTGGCCGGCTGGGCCATCTCCGTCGCCCTCCCCCACCGCCTGGCATCCATCGACCCCGCCAACGCCCCCCTGCTCATCTCACTGAACAGCAGCGCCCTCTACCTCGGCACAGCAGCCGGAGGCGCCGCCGGATCCGCAGCAATCACCGCGCTGGGCGAACACTGGTTCCCCCTCGCCGCCGCAGCACTGGCCCTCACAGCCTTCGCCGTGGCAGCTACAACCACCCGCAACGAACACCGACCGACGAAAGCCCCCACTCCCCAGCCCACACACCCCTGACCTGACCAGCCACCGACGCCGGCCGGCCGGCCAGCAACCGGCCCCCGACGGCCAGCACCCGCCGACAGCACGCAGCTGCAACCGCCCCTGCCCCGGCCGGTCATCAAACGGCCCCGCCAGACTCCCGCCAGGCCCTCGCCACCGGGTCGGCGCCGGCCGGGCCGGGGCGCCGCACGCGGTTCACGGCGCCGGGTCCGGTGCCTGCCACTGCGCCATCTGCCGCCGGAACTTGGGGCATTCGACGATGTCCTCCTCGCCGCACACGAGGGCGTGGGCCAGGAGCTCGTGGGCGTGGTCGAGATCGACCATGCGCTGGCGGACCTCAGCGATCTTGGCGCGGATCACGGCCTGCCGGCGCGGCTGCTCCCGCTGCAACTCCCTGATCTCCTCCAGGCTCAGCCCGGCCTGCTGGAACGTGCGCAGTACCGTGATCCGCTCGGCGGCCCCGGGCGGGTAGCGCCGCTGCCCGCCCTCGCGCTCGGGCACGGGCAGCAGGCCGTGACGCTCCCAGTAGCGGATGGCCGAAGCTGGCACCCCGGTGATCTCGGCGAGCCGGCCGATCGTCATACGCACGTCGCCACTGCTCCTACTCCTCGTCGATCCGGGCGTTTGACTTGAACCTTAGTTCAAGCCGGAAAGTGGTCGACACGTGGACGGCGGCGAATCGAAGCCACCGCCAGCACACCTGGAGACACGTCATGAGCGACAGCAACGACACCCGCGCACAACGGGCCGGCGAACTGGTCGAAGCCGCACAACAACTCTTCACCGCCGGAGTGATGTCCCACTCGGGACACGCCAACCTCAGCGCCAGACTCGACGGCGAACGCCTCCTGCTCACACCGGGATTCGTCCGCGGCCTGACACCCGAACAACTCGCGACCGTCCACTTCGACGGACACGTCCTCGAAGGCGAACTGCGCTCCGTCAGCGCCGAGATCACCGCCATGCACGCCGCCGTCTACCGCGCCCGCCCCCACGTGGGCACGGTCATCCACACCCACTCCCCCTGCGCCACCGCCTACGCCGTCGCCCACCGACCCCTGCCCTGCCGCACCGAACCCATGCTGCGCTTCGGACAGGCCGAAACCGTCCCCGTCGTCCCCTGGGGACCCCGCGGATCCGACGTGTCCGTACGCGGCATCACCCACGTCCTGCAACAACACCCCACCGCCGCCGTCCTGCTCGCCAACCACGGCCTCCTCGTCTTCGGCCCGACCCCCGCCGCCACCGCCCACCTCCTCATCGCCATCGAGGAAGGCGCCCAGGCCGAAATCAACGCCACCGCCATCGGCGGAGCCGTCGACTTCCCCCCAGGCGCCCAGGAAGCCGTACGCACCGCGATCGCCCGAGCCGCGTCATGACCCACCACACCCCCGACACCCCCGACACCCCCGACGCACCGGACGCCCTCGACGCCCCGAACGCCCTCGACGCCCGCACGGAGGCCGTACGCGAGCTTTACCGCGCCACCCTCCCCACCGTCCCCGCCGGCGTCCAGGAACGACTGCGCCTGGCCCGGAAGTTCGGCCGCCTGCCCACCGAGGAAGCAATCGCGCAACTGCGCCACATCGTCCTGACCGACAGCCCACTGGGAGCCCGGACACAGCAACTCGTCCACTTCGGACAACTGCTGGCCCTCGGCCGCGAACACCCCGCCCGCATCCACGCCCGAGGCGCACTCCACGCCGGAGCCACACTCACCGACCTCATCGCCGTCGCCGAAACCGCACTCATCACCGCAGGCGTACCCGCCTACGCACTCGGCACCGAAATCATCACCGAACACCTGCCCCACGACAACGACCCGCCGACAGAAGACGGCGCCTGAAAAGACGCCCCACGAGAAGCACACCCGAGAAGAACGCCCGTTGAGAAGGACGTCCGGGAGAGCGGGGGACTGCCCCGGCCCGGCAGGGAGCCGGGCCGGGACACACCCGCGTCACAACCGGACCGGGCCGCACCCCGGCCACGCATCGGACGTGCCACATCCCGGGCCGGGGCCGGGGTGTGGACGGTCGGGCAATTCCCCGGGTCCCCCGCCCTTGCGTCCGTATCCTGTGATTCCGATGCCATCCTTCGGCCGGTACTCGGGTTCGTCGGCGCTGGGGAAGGGTGAGACTCACTGTGATCGGTCTTGAGGCCACTCGCGCCGCATTGCGCGAGCTGGAGGGACAACCGTTCACGGCCATCGGCCGGGCAGCGACGCTTGTCTGGCTCACGTTCGGCGACGACGTGCCATGGGTGGACCACCGTGGCGAGCAGACAGTCCGCCCGGAGATGTCGCTGCATTTGCAGTGCCGCTGGCGGCTGCTCAACGGCGTCTCCGCGATGGTCCAGGAGGGCGATCTCCATGTTCCGGGCGCTGGGGCCGCAGCTGGATTCGAGGCTGGGGGCGACATCGGGACAAGCCGGTTCGACGACCGCGTCGAGACCGTCACGCAGCTCATCGCAGCAGATGCTCCCGTCGTCGACCACGTACGCATCGGCGACGAGTTCGACCTTCAGCTCATGCTCTCGTCCGGCATGTCCTTGGAGGTGTTCCCCGCAGGGCGCCCTGAGTGGGAAGACTGGCGGTTCCTCGGCTCAGGCGAAGAGCGTCCGCACTATGTGGTGGAGAACCGCTCGATGTTCAAGGCGTGAGCTCACCTCGCGCTCGCCGGCCCCGTCGCCGGGACCCGCGATGGCCAACGTGACTACCTGATCAGGACCTTCTCATCCTTCGTGGCAGATCCCCTCGGGCGCTTGTTGGGCCGGCAGCCAGGGCCGTTCATGACGACCTGGTGGCTGGTGCTGATCAGTCGCTCCAGGGACGACCCGGCGACGACGGGGTTCGCGAAGAGCGGATACCAGTCGCCGGGCGCCCGGCTGCTGGTGATGATCAGGGAACGGCCCCGCCGTTCGGAGACCAGTTCGTAGAGGTCGCCGGCCTGCGCGGCGGTGAGCCGGCGCATCGCGAAGTCGTCGAGGGCGAGGACGTCGAGGCCGACGAGCTCGCGCATCCTCTTGTCCCAGGTCCGGTCCTCGCGCCCTCGGCTACCACGACGAGACCACCAGCCGCCCTTCTCGGGGAGACGGGCGGGCCCTGGAGCCTCTACACCGCCGGCGATCACACCCGGTCACCGGCGGGCTGGGCCCCTCGGGGAACCCACGACATTTCAGTACGCGAGCCCACCAGTACCACGGCCGGGACAAAGACATATTGACGTCCAGTCAGAGGACCTGAAGACTGGCACCACCCTGGCGCGGCATCATCCCCGGCGCCGCCGCCCCGGAGTGTTCGGCTCGTACATGCCACTTCTTCACAGCCCCGCCACCGGAGCATCCGGCTCCCCAGGCGGCCGGTCCAAGGAAGCAGCCATGAGCAACGACACCCGCCCCTTCATCCGACGCGCCGCCCTCGGCGCCTGTGCGGCGGCCCTGGCCGCCCTCGTGGTGCCGAGCGCCAGCGCACACGCGGCCACCGCACGCCCGGCCCACACCCTGGCCAAGCCGGGCAGCGGCGCTACCGTCCTGACCCTCACCGTCCCCGCCACCCGCGCCGGGGCCACACCGCTGTCGATCGACTGCACCGTGACCCCGTCGACGCCCTTCCGCTACTACGGGGGCCCGTACGGCGGAGGCGAGGAGGGCCTGGCGAGCGTCAGCTGCACGGCCCCCGTCTACAAGATCCAGCTCGATGTGGCGCTCTACTACAACGGCTCCCAGGTCACCTACAACTCCACCACCGCGTACAACGCGCTGAGTTCGAGCGCCGACACGGAGTACCCGCTGAAGCAGGGCACGTACCAGACCGGCGCGCGGGCGACCATCACGACGGTCTACGGCGGCACCTCGGTGACCAGCCCCATCTACGGAAGCGCGACCGCCAACCTGCCGTAAGCCCGGATCCGGTCTCCCACACGGCGCCGCGCCGCCGACCCAGCGGCGGCCCGAGACCCCGCCGGGCGCGACCACGGACCGTGACAGCAGCCGCCGGTGCGGGCCCCACCGGCGGCGGCCGCTGTCCGGCCCACTGACCACCGACCCGACGAAACGCAAGCGCGCACCGGCGGCCGGCCCCCATACCGGCCGCCGGACCGCAAGCCCGGGCTCCGCGGGGAACCACCGGCGGTCGAGCAGGAGAGCCCATCAGCATCAATCCCATCGACTCACCGGCAGTCGAAGCTCAGATCACGTCCCGGACCGGCTGCGGGTAGCCGGTCTCGGCGATGTCCTCAGCCAGCCCTACGAGGGTGACCTCCGGGTTCAGCGATGACACGAGCTTCTGACTCAGCGGTCGCAAGGCATACACGTGGCGCACCGCTTCCAGGTCCACGGGAACCTCGTAGTAGTCCTCGGCGAAGCGCCGGAACGCTTCCGGCGAGCGGTCGACCAGGAGCTCGAACAGGCCCGCTGCCCCGTCCGGATCAGAACACCCGGCGGGGAAGTCGATCACGCCGTGCCGCCACCGATCATCCGTCGCCTCCCGCCACAGACAGGCCGTCACGACGGGGACGTCGTCCTCGTCGGTGAACGCCGGCTCCTCGACGAACGGCTTGAAGACCTCCGGAACCTCGTCGATCACTCCCGGCCAGGGCTCGCCACCGTTGCCATACGGGCTCATCGGTGCTTCGTGGTCGAAGCCACGGACATAGGCCCCGGCCACCGAGAAGACGATGGAGTACTCGTCCCCCGACCCGTTACGCATCGACGCCATCTCCTCGCCGTCGGCCCAGCCGGCATCGAAGGAGTGGTACCGGCCTTCCCAGTCCGGGCTCAAGATCGCATCGAGCATCGCCAGTGAGCGGCACAGGTTCCGCAGGTCAGCGATGGAAGGGAGCTGGCGAGCCACGTCATAGACAGTCATGTGCCCATCCAACCGGATGCCCCTGACACCCAGAATCTCCCCCACGACTGTCACGCTCAGTAGCAGCGCCGGAGCGAAGTGGGTCAACTCGCGACGGTTGACCACGCGAGCCCATCAGTACCGAGGCCGCCGCACCGGCCTACGCACTCGGCACCGAGACCATCACCGAACACCCGCCCCACACCCACGACAACGACAACGACCAGCGGGCAGAAGGCTGCGTCTGAAAAGACGTCCCACGAGAAGAACACCCAAGAAGGACGTCCAAGACGGACGTCCGGTGAGGTGGACGTCCGGGAGAGCGGCGCTGTCCCGGCCCGGCGGGGAGCCGAGCCGGGACACGCCCGTGCCACAACCGAACAGAACCGAACCCCGGCCTCGGCGCCGGACGTGACACGTCGCCGGGCCGGGGGCCGGGTTCAGCCCCGCAGGACCTCACCGACCAGCGCCCGGGCCTCCTCCTGGACCCGGGCAAGGTGCTCGTCACCGTGGAAGGACTCGGCGTAGATCTTGTAGACGTCCTCGGTGCCCGAAGGCCGGGCGGCGAACCAGGCGTTCTCGGTACAGACCTTGATACCCCCGATGCGGGCACCGTTGCCGGGAGCCTCCGCGAGGACCGCCGTGATCTCCTCGCCCGCGATCTCACCCGCACCCACCCGCTCCGGCGACAGACGCGCCAGACGGGCCTTCTGCTCACGGTCGGCCGGAGCATCCACGCGCGCGTAGGACGGAGCGCCATGACGCTCCGTCAGCTCACGGTAGCGGGCACTGGGGGTGGCACCGGTGACAGCCGTGATCTCGGCGGCCAGCAA
>NZ_JBEXWT010000146.1:0-15278 GCF_040629945.1 Kitasatospora sp. NPDC005856
CCGCCGGCGGCCCGCCCCCCCGGGGGGGGGGGCCCCCCGGGGGGGGCCCCCCCCCGCCGCCGTCGTTTCCGGGATCCCCCGGAAACGCCCTCCGGTGACCCACTCCGACGACGCCCTCCGGGAGACGCCCCCGGGGACGCCCTTCCGGAAACGCCCTCCGGAGACGCCCGCTAGAACGGCCGCAGCGCGGGCTCCTTCCGCCCGCCGCCCAGCAGCCGCTCCAGCGCCCCCTCCACGTCGCCCCGCCAGGAGAGCGTCGTCCGCGCCTCCAGCCGCAGCCGCGGGTAGCGCTGGTGCGGACGGACGGTCTTGAAGCCGACCGCGAGCAGGTGGTCGGCCGGCAGCACGCAGCTGGTCGGCACCCGCCCGGACGAGCCGAAGGCCTCGATCGCCCGCACTCCCCGCCCGATCAGGTCCTTGGCCACGGTCTGCACCAGCACCCGGCCAAGCCCCTGGCGCTGGTAGCCCGGCAGCACCCGACTGACCATCAGCTGAACGGCGTCCGGCGAGACCGGACTGGTCGGGAAGGACTGCGAGCGGGGGACGTAGGCGGGCGGTGCGTAGAGCACGAACCCGGCGGGCCGGTCGTCCACGTAGACGATCCGGCCGCAGGAGCCCCACTCCAGCAGCACCGTGGAGATCCACCCCTCCTTCGCCAGCTCCGGCTTGCCCGACTCCACCGCCTCCTTCGCGCTGACCGGGTCCAGCTCCCAGAACACGCAGGAGCGACAGCCGGTCGGCAGGTCCCCGAGGTTGTCCAACGTCAGCGGAACGATCCGCCGTCCCATGGCCGCACCTCCTCCTCCCTCTCACGGTCGAGCATTCCCCCACGAACGCCGATGGGTGCATGTTTCACGTGAAACAGCGCTCACGTGGAACACGCACCCATCGGGTCGTTGCCCTCAGCCGGACCGGTCCGGCTCAGCCCTGCGACAGCCGCAGACCGTCCTCACCGGGGGCCATGCTGTCCAGGATCCGGTTCAGGTCCTCCACCGAGCCGAACTCCAGCACCACCTTGCCCTTGCCCAGCTTGCCGCCGCGCTGCGACACCTCGACCTTGACCCGGGTGTCGAACCGGTCGGACAGCCGGCTCGCCAGGTCGTTGAAGGCCGGGGAGTTGAGCTTGCCCGCCTTCGGCGCCTGGCGCCGGGGCCTCTCCTCCAGCTTCATCACCTTGACGATCTCCTCGATGTTGCGCACCGTGAGACCCTCCGCGATGATCCGCTTGGCCAGCCGCTCCTGCTCCTCGGCGTCCGGCACGCCGAGCAGGGCCCGCGCGTGTCCGGCCATCAGCGTCCCGGCCACCAGCCGGCGCTGCACGGACGGCGAGAGCCTCATCAGCCGCAGGGTGTTGGAGACGTGCTCGCGCGAGCGGCCGATCCGCTCGGCCAGCTCCTCGTGGGTGCAGGCGAAGTCCCGCAACAGCTGGTCGTAGGCGGCCGCCTCCTCCAGCGGGTTCAGCTCGGCGCGGTGCAGGTTCTCCAGGAGGGCGTCCAGCAGCAGCTTGTCGTCCTCGGTGGCCCGGACGATCGCCGGGATCCGCTCCAGCCCGGCCTCCCGGGAGGCGCGCCAGCGGCGCTCGCCCATGATCAGCTCGAAGCTGTCGGCACCGGCCTGGCGCACCACGATCGGCTGGAGCAGCCCGACCTCCCTGATGGAGGTGACCAGCTCGGCCAGCTTGTCCTCGTCGAAGACGTCACGCGGCTGGCGCGGGTTGGGGGTGATCGCGTCCAGCGGCAGCTCGGCGAAGTAGGCACCGGCCGGCTGCGCCTGCTCGGCCCGCTTCTCCGCGGCCGCCCGGGCCGCCACCGTGCCGCGGCCGCTCGGCAGCGGCGTCACCGAGGCCGGCGCGGGCGTGGCTGCCGCAGGCTTCGCCTCCGCCCCGCCGTCCACCGGCGCGGCGGGGCGGATCAACGCCTCCAGCCCTCGACCCAGACCAACCCTGCGAGCACTCACTGATGACCCTCCGTCGTGCCGTACTGTGCCACCGGGGCGCCGTGCCCCTGCTGGCCGTCCCGCTGCTGACCCACCAGCGAGCCGCCCTGACCCACCGCACGCAGCGCGAGCTCCCGGGCGGCCTCCAGGTAGGAGAGCGCCCCGGTCGAGCCCGGGTCGTAGGTGAGCACCGTCTGCCCGTAGCTGGGCGCCTCCGAGATGCGCACCGAGCGGGGGATCGCCGTGCTCAGCACCTCTTGCTGGAAGTGGGTCCGGACCTCCTCGGCGACCTGGGCGGCCAGCCTGGTCCGGGCGTCGTACATGGTGAGGAGGATGGTCGACACGTGCAGTGCGGGGTTGAGGTGCGCGCGCACCAGCTCGACGTTGCGCAGCAGCTGACCGAGGCCCTCCAACGCGTAGTACTCGCACTGGATCGGGATCATCACCTCCTGACCGGCGACCAGGGCGTTGACCGTCAGCAGACCCAGCGAGGGCGGACAGTCGATCAGGATGTAGTCGAGCGGCTGCTCGTAGGCGGCGATGGCCCGCTGGAGCCGGCTCTCCCGGGCCACCAGGGAGACCAGCTCGATCTCGGCGCCGGCCAGGTCGATGGTGGCGGGGACGCAGAACAGCCCCTCGACGTCGTGCACCGGCTGCACCACGTCGGCCAGCGGCTTGCCCTCCACCAGGACGTCGTAGATGGACGGCACCTCGGCGTGGTGGTCGATACCGAGCGCCGTGGAGGCGTTGCCCTGCGGGTCGAGGTCGACGACCAACACGCGCAGGCCGTGCATGGCGAGCGAGGCGGCCATGTTCACGGTGGTGGTGGTCTTGCCCACCCCACCCTTCTGGTTGGCGACCACGATCACCCGAGTGGCGGCGGGCCGGGGCAGTCCCTCGCCCGCTCGGCCGATCGCCCGAACCGCAGCCTGGGCAGCCCGCGCGATGGGCGTGTCATCGATCTGGTCGACGGTCTCCGAGTCCTGCATGGGGGTCAGTGTTTCACGTGAAACCGGAGCGGCAACAGTCGCCGCCCGGTCACGGCGGAGGATGCCCGAGAGCAAGGAGCGACGTTTCACGTGAAACACCATGCCCGCTTTGCCGGAAATCTGACGTTGCGACACTCCGGTGTCCTGGGGGCACCTCCCGGCCGAAGGCTGGGGGAGCGTCGACCCGTCCGTCACCTGAACGACCACGGGCGGACGTTCCTCCCTCGCAGGAGGCCCGTCCGCCCGTGGTCGATGCGTGTCCGGCGTCACGCCGGATCAGCGGCCGCGACGCCGCCCGCCCCGGCCGCGCTCGCCGCTCCGGGCGTTCGCGGTGCGACCCGCCCGGGCCGCCTTGGCGCGCCGGGTGGCCGCCTTCACCCCGCCGGGGCTCTCCCCCGCCTTCACCTGGACCACCCGGGTCGAGGTCTCCAGGGTGCCCTCGCCGACCGCGATGACGCTCCACTCGACCGCGCCCAGCCTGGCCAGACCGGCCCGCGAGTCGGCCAGCTCCTGCTCCGCGCTGTCGCCCTTGAGCGCCAGCATCTGCCCGTGCGGACGCAGCAGCGGCATGCCCCAGCCGGCCAGCCGGTCCAGCGGCGCCACCGCCCGGGCGGTCACCACGTCCACCGCGAGCTTGCCGACCATCTCCTCCGCGCGGCCGCGCAGCACCGTGACGTTGTCCAGACCCAGCTCCCGGACGACCTCCTCCAGGAAGGTGGTCCGGCGCAGCAGCGGCTCCAGCAGCGTCACCGAGACGTCCGGACGGGCCAGCGCCACCGGGATGCCCGGCAGACCGGCCCCGGAGCCGACGTCGCACAGGGTGGTGCCGGCGGGCAGCAGCTCGGCCAGCACCGCGCAGTTCAGCACGTGGCGGTCCCAGAGCCGGGGCACCTCGCGGGGCCCGATCAGCCCGCGCTGGACGCCCGCGGTGGCCAGCAGCTCCGTGTAGCGGACCGCGGCTTCGTAGCGTTCCCCGAAGACCTCCCGGGCGACGGCCGGCGCCTCGGCCAGCTGCTCCGGCTCGGTGGCCCGCCCCTCAGCGGCCGGGTCCACGTCCGCCCCCGGCCGGCCGGCAGCCGCGTTCTCCGTGTCCATCTCGACCTCTCCGATCCCCGGATCCACCGACCCGCTCAACGCACTGTTTCACGTGAAACATCCCAGAAGGGACGACGACCCCGCCCGCACGAGGCGGACGGGGTCACGTCCGGTGAAGCTCTCCGGCCGCACGGCGGCCGGTCGTCGACCTGTCGGCCTCAGACCGGCAGCACGACCACGCACCGCTGGGGCTCTTCGCCCTCGGACTCGCTGCGCAGACCGGCCGCGGCGACCGCGTCGTGGACGACCTTGCGCTCGAAGGGAGTCATCGGCCGCAGCTTGACCTGCTCGCCGCTGCTCTTGGCCTGCTCGGCGGCCTCGGCACCGAGCGCCGCCAGCTCCTCGCGCTTGCGGGCCCGGAAGCCGGCAATGTCCAGCATGAGGCGGCTGCGCTCGCCGGTCTCCCGGTGGACAGCCAACCGGGTCAGCTCCTGGAGGGCCTCCAGCACCTCGCCGTCCTGGCCGACCAGGCGCTGCAGCGCGCGGTCGTTGCCGTCGCTGACGATGGAGACCAGGGCGCGGTCGCCCTCGACGTCCATGTCGATGTCACCGTCGAGGTCGGCGATGTCGAGCAGACCCTCCAG
The DNA here is from genome assembly GCF_040629945.1 of Kitasatospora sp. NPDC005856. NCBI lineage: Bacteria > Bacillati > Actinomycetota > Actinomycetes > Kitasatosporales > Streptomycetaceae > Kitasatospora > Kitasatospora sp. NPDC005856. The sequence goes on from NZ_JBEXWT010000146.1 coordinate 4,604, forward strand.
GTAGTCCGCCGCGATGTCGCCCTCCTGCTCCAGGCGGGAGACGAGGCTCTCGTCGGAACTGGCGGCGGCCTCGGCCTCGACGGCGGAGGTGGTGCCTTCCGTCACTGATGGACTCCTTCGGAGATGGGCCCGTCTGCCGGGCCGGGAACGAAGCTCTTCGCGGCTGTCACAACAGGCTGGGGGCCGGTCAGGACTTCTTCTTCGGCCGCTGGCCGCCACCGCGCTTCGGCTGCTGCCTGGTGCCCTGCTTGGTACCGGCCGGCTTGGCCGTGCTCTGCTTGGCGGCCGCCGGCTTGCCACCGGACTCGGCCGGAGCGGCGTCGGCGGGCTCCTCGGCCGGGGCGGTGTCGTTGCTCAGCTCTTCGGTCGACTGCCCGGCAACGCCCTGCTGGCGCTGGGCCTTGGTCTGCCGACGGGGCTGCTGGCGGCGCGCCTGCACCGACTCCTCGACCACCGCGGCGGCGCTGGCCGCCTCGCTGATGGCCGCCTTGGACGGGGGCAGCATGCCCCAGAGCGCGCCCTTGATCTCCGTACCGTCCGGACGCAGTCGACCGGCCTTCTTCAGGCGCTCCTGGCGCTCCTGGAAGGCCTTGCTGCCCGGGGTCGGGTTGTTGTGGATGACGATCAGCTGCTGGCCCATCGACCAGACGTTGGTGGTCAGCCAGTAGACCAGGACACCGACGGGGAAGTTGATGCCCATCACGGCGAACATGATCGGGAAGACGTACATCAGCATCTTCTGCTGCTGCATGAACGGCGTCTTCACCGTGAGGTCGACGTTCTTGGTCATCAGCTGGCGCTGGGTGATGAACTGCGACAGCGACATCAGGATGATCATCACGGCGGTGACGATCTTGACGCTGGTCTCGGTGCTGCCGACGAAGGTCGCGGAGAGCGGGGCGCCGAAGATGTGCGCCTTGCCGGCGCTCACCAGCAGGTCACCGTGGATGACGCCGATGTCCTGGCCCTTGGCGACCTTGGCGAGCACACCGTAGAGGGCGGTGAAGAACGGCGCCTGCACGAGGATGGGAAGGCAGCTGGAGAACGGGTTGGTACCCGCCTCCTTGTACAGCTTCATCATCTCTTCGGACTGGCGCTGCCGGTCGTTCTTGTAGCGCTCCTGGATGGCCTTCATCTTCGGCTGGATCGCCTGCATGGCCCGGGTCGCCTTGATCTGCTTCACGAAGAGCGGGATCAGGCAGATCCGGATGACGACCACCATCGAGGCGATGGCGAGACCCCAGGCCCAGCCACCGTCCGGGTCGAAGATGTGGCTGTACAGCGAGTGGAACTGGACGATGATCCAGGACACCGCCGTGTACAGGGGATTCAGGAAGGAGAAGGTCACCGGTCAGGCTCCTTGGACAGGTGGATTGGCCGCACGGGACCAATGGTCGCCGGGCCCTCGGGGTCCGGACCGGCGGGGGTGGCGGTCACCGGGTCTCCGGTGGCGGACCGGCTCTTCAGCCAGTCTCGCAACCGCCGGTGCCACACCGGATGCTTGCGCGGCGGGACGTGATCGACCCCGCCGGGCGTCCACGGATTGCAACGCAGGATGCGCCAGGCGGTCAGCCCGCCGCCCTTGACCGCCCCGTGCACCTTCACGGCCTCGTAGCCGTAGTGCGAGCAGGAGGGGTAATAGCGGCAGACCGGACCGAGCAGTGGGCTGATGGTCCACTGGTAGACCCTGATCAGACCCATCAGCAGGTACTTCATCGCCCTGCTCCCGTCGGCGCCGTGGCGGCGGGCTCCGTCCTCAGCAACCGCTTGAGTGCCGCGTCCAGGTCACGTTCGAGGTCCTGGTACGAGGCGGTCGCGGCCTGGGGCAGCGCACGCACCACTATCAGGCTACCGGCGGGCAGCCTGGACAGACGATCACGAACGAGGTGGCGCAACCGGCGCTTGACCAGGTTGCGGACGACCGCCGGGCCAACGGCCTTGCTCACGACGAAACCCGCACGCGCCGAAGGAATCCCCTCGGCGACGTGCGGGCGGGAGTCGCTGGTCCGGTCGGTCTGCCCCTGCGGGTCACCCTCTCTGCTGAGATGGACGACCAGAAGGGGCCGACCGGCCCGGCGACCGCGTTTCACCGCGGTCGCGAAGTCCTGGCGCCGCCGCAGCCGATTCTCGGAGGGCAGCACAACAGACTCTGGCGCGGATCAGGCGGACAGGCTGGCGCGGCCCTTGCCACGGCGGGCGGCCAGGATGGCGCGGCCGGCGCGGGTACGCATACGCAGCCGGAAGCCGTGGGTCTTCGCGCGACGACGGTTGTTCGGCTGGAAGGTGCGCTTGCTCACTCGGGGGCTCCTGAGGTGAATCGTAGGATGACGGGGAGTCGCTTGGCCGTCACCGTGCGTCCGCGTGATCTCCCCTGATTCGGAAATCCGGCCCATCGCCCCAGTTCGGCTGGGGTTTGAGGCAATCCACGGCGCCCGTGCTGCGCGCCTTATGGAGCGGGTGGACCCGCGGACATGCGGCAGCGGCCATCGACAACTCGACCTGGTTACGGTACGCGGGACGGGGCGCGAGGGTCAAACCAGCCGCTCCGGAGCGCGTTTACCCACAGCCTGTGGACAACGACTTGATCCAGCCCTGTTCGCTGACTACCGTTGCAGAACTTGTCTGGTTTGTTCTTGGAAAGCGTGCACCAGTGGCTGATGTCAACAGCGACCTCGTCCCGGTCTGGGCCAGGGTCGTCGAGCGGCTGGTCAGCGACCCCGATGTCGCGGAGATGGACAAGCAGTGGGTGCAGCGCACCCAGCCGATGTGGATGATGCACGACACCGCCCTGCTGGCGGCCCCGAACGAGCGGGCCAAGCAGGTGCTGGAGGGCCGGCTGCTGCCGCAGCTGACCGAGGCCCTCAGCCGTGAGCTCAGCCGCCCGGTCCGGATCGCCGTGATGGTCGACGCCAACGCGGTGCCGACCACCCCTGCTCCCGCCTCCCAGTCCCCGGCCGAGCCCTACCCGGGCCCGGCCGAGGAGGACGCCCCCGACTACGGCGGCCAGGACTACCAGCAGTCCTACGAACACGGCCAGCCCTACGAGCAGGGGCAGCCCTACGAGCAGGGACAGCCCTACGAGCAGGGACAGCCGTACGAGCAGGGACAGCCGTACGAGCAGGACTACGAGCGTCCCCGCTACGACACCGGCGGCTACGACCCGCGCCAGGCCCCGTACGGCGGCCCCGGCGCCGGCCAGGGCTGGCAGGGCTACCAGGAGCAGCCGCCGGCCTACCGCGATCCGGAGGAGCCCGCGCCCCGCCAGGCGCCGCGGCCCGTCCCCGGACCGCCCGCGACCACCCAGGGCGACCTCTTCGGCGGCGCCTACGGCCCCGGCCCGAACGAGCAGCCGCGCACCGGCGCCGGCCGCCGGGCCGGCGGCTCCCGCCCCACCGGCGGCCGCCCGGCGGAGAAGGCCTCCCCGGAACGCTCCACCGAGCGTCCCGGCGTCCCCGGCGTGCCCGCCCCGCCCGGCGCTCCCCCGGCCGGCGGCTCCCGCAAGGACGAACCGGCCGCCCGGCTGAATCCCAAGTACCTGTTCGACACCTTCGTCATCGGCGCCAGCAACCGCTTCGCGCACGCGGCGGCGGTGGCGGTCGCCGAGGCCCCGGCCAAGGCGTACAACCCGCTCTTCATCTACGGCGAGTCCGGGCTGGGCAAGACCCACCTGCTGCACGCCATCGGGCACTACTCGCGCAGCCTCTTCCCGGGCACCCGGGTGCGCTACGTGTCCTCGGAGGAGTTCACCAACGAGTTCATCAACTCGATCCGGGACGGCAAGGCGGACACCTTCCGCCGCCGCTACCGGGACATGGACATCCTGCTCGTGGACGACATCCAGTTCCTCGCGAGCAAGGAGTCCACGCAGGAGGAGTTCTTCCACACCTTCAACACCCTGCACAACGCGAACAAGCAGATCGTCCTCTCCTCGGACCGGCCGCCCAAGCTGCTGACCACGCTGGAGGACCGGCTGCGCAACCGCTTCGAGTGGGGTCTGATCACCGACGTCACCCCGCCGGAGCTGGAGACCCGGATCGCGATCCTGCGCAAGAAGGCGATCCAGGAGCAACTCAACGCTCCCGCCGACGTGTTGGAGTTCATCGCGTCCCGGATCACCCGCAACATCCGGGAGCTGGAGGGCGCCCTGATCCGGGTCACCGCCTTCGCCAACCTCAACCGGGCCCCGGTGGACCTGGAGCTGGCCGGGATCGTCCTCAAGGACCTGATCCCCGGCGGGGACGAGGACGCCGGCCCGGAGATCACCGCGCAGGTCATCATGCAGCAGACCGCCGCGTACTTCGGCCTGGGGGTGGACGACCTCTGCGGATCCTCGCGCAGCCGGGTGCTGGTGACGGCCCGGCAGATCGCGATGTACCTCTGCCGCGAGCTCACCGACCTCTCGCTGCCGAAGATCGGCGCGCAGTTCGGCGGCCGCGACCACACGACGGTGATGCACGCGGACCGCAAGATCCGCTCGCTGATGGCCGAGCGGCGCTCGATCTACAACCAGGTCACCGAACTCACCAACCGCATCAAGAGCTAGCCGCCGCGCCGCACTTCACGACGCGGCAGGGCACTTCACGGCACCGACGGCACGGACGGCACGGCCGCGGCACGGCCGCGGCACGGCGCTGCCCAGCGCGGCCCCCAGGGCGTCAGGAGCGAATCCTGACGCCCTTTCGCGCATCCACAGGTGTGCGGCGCGCGCCGGCTGGGCAGGGATCCCGTCGACGGACGTCCCGCCAGTCCACAGCCCGCGCCGAACAACTGACCGGTGACTCGAAAACCGAGGGCGCGCAAGGCCGTTGTCCACAGGACCGGCCCCTTCTCCACCGTCCACAGGGTGGGGAGTGCGGAGTTATCCAGAATTCGTCCACAGGCCCGTCGCCGCTACGCTCTTCCGCGCAGGTCAGGTGCCTGTGGACTTGTGCACAACGGTTATCCACAGGGTGTGGACAATTGACGGCCCGCCACTGGGCCGTCCGGGTTATCCACCGGTTGTCCCCAGGGAAGGGTCGGTTATCCCCAGGTTGTCCACAGCGGCGTCCACAGTTCGACAACCGTGAGCTGGCGTTCATACCCTGGTGTGAAAGGCGTCACGAAAAGTTGACCGGCGCCCGTGGATAACCGGGCCCGGATCTGGGGACAGCCCTGGGGATAACCTGTGGATACCGAGCGTGGCCTGTGGGTAACGCTCGGCTGTCCACAGCGCGGCCTGTCCGTCCACAGCCGCCGTCCACACCCACTGTGGACAAAATTCGGGCTCTGACCTGCGGAAACGGGGTTATCCACGGTTTCCACAGGCCCTACTACTACCACTACACATTTAGACCCCGGACTTGCTTTCAAAGTGGGTGGGCCCCGAATCTGTGGACAACCGGTCTCCGACAACCGTTCGGGTTGCTCGTGCCCGTCTGCCCCGTCTGTCGGCGGAGTACGTCAGACTGTCCTTGCGACTGGAAGCGGAGTGACCGAGCTCGGCGGACAGCCGAACCGACGATCAAGATCAGACGAACCAGAGTGCGAGCGGGAGCGCTCGATCCAGGAGGCGGTTACCGGTGAAGTTCCGGGTGGAGCGCGACGTCCTCGCGGAGGCGGTGGCCTGGGCTGCCCGCAGCCTCCCGGCACGGCCGCCGGTGCCGGTGCTGGCCGGCCTGCTGCTGACCGCGCAGGAGGGCAGTCTGGCGCTGTCCGGTTTCGACTACGAGGTCTCGGCCCGGGTCGAGCTGGAGGCGGACGTCGAGGAGGCCGGCACCGTCCTGGTCTCCGGTCGGCTGCTGAACGACATCTCCCGCAACCTCCCCAACCGGCCGGTGGAGATCTCCACCGACGGCCAGCGGGTCAGCGTGGTCTGCGGCAGTTCCCGCTTCACCCTCCCCACCCTCCCGGTGGACGAGTACCCCGCGCTCCCCCAGATGCCCACCGCCACCGGCACCGTCTCCGGCGACGTCTTCGCCTCCGCCGTCAGCCAGGCCGCGGTCGCCGCCGGCCGCGACGACACCCTCCCGGTGCTCACCGGCGTCCGGGTCGAGATCGAGGGCGACCGGATCACCCTGGCCGCCACCGACCGCTACCGCTTCGCCGTCCGCGAGCTGCTGTGGAAGCCCGAGCAGTCGGACATCTCCGCCGTCGCGCTGGTCCCCGCCAAGACCCTCCAGGACATCGCCAAGTCCCTGGGCAGCGGCGACAACGTCTCCATCGCGCTCTCCTCGGGCGGCGCGGGCGAGGGCCTGATCGGTTTCGAGGGCGCCGGTCGCCGGACCACCACCCGGCTGCTGGAGGGCGAGTTCCCCAAGTTCCGCAGCCTGTTCCCGACCGAGTTCAACGCGATCGCCGCGATCCAGACCCAGCCCTTCCTGGAGGCGCTCAAGCGCGTCTCGCTGGTCGCCGAGCGCAACACCCCGGTCCGCCTCAACTTCGAGGAGGGCGTGCTGACGCTGGAGGCCGGCTCGGGTGACGACGCCCAGGCCACCGAGCGCATCGAGGCCTCCCTGGAAGGCGACGCCATCTCGATCGCCTTCAACCCGGGCTACCTGGAGGAGGGCCTCAAGGCCATCGACTCCCCCTTCGCCCAGCTCAGCTTCACCACCCCGACCAAGCCCGCGCTGCTCAGCGGCAAGGTCTCGGTGGACGCCGAGGAGGACAAGGCCTACCAGTACCTGATCATGCCGGTCCGCCTCTCCGGCTGACCCCACCGCGTCCGACCGTCCACAGGCTGTGCACACCCGCTGTGCACAGCCTGTGGACGTCTCGCCCGGCCCGACCGCAGACCGGCCGGGGCCGCTCCAGCGCGTAGGCTCAAGGAGCGCGGCAACGGCGCCGCCGGCAGGCACGTCACCACAGGTAAGGACTTGGTCATGGAGCTCGGCCTCATCGGTCTCGGCAAGATGGGCGGCAACATGCGCGAGCGGATCCGCCGCGCCGGCCACACCGTCATCGGCTACGACCGCAACCCGGACATCTCCGACGTCGACAGCCTCCAGGAGCTCGTCACCAAGCTCCAGGGCCCGCGCGTGGTCTGGGTCATGGTCCCGGCGGGCGCCGCCACCCAGGCGACCGTCGACGAGCTCGCCGAGCTGCTCTCCCCCGGCGACGTGGTGGTCGACGGCGGCAACTCCCGGTGGACCGACGACATCAAGCACGCCGAGGCGCTGGCGGCCAAGGGCATCGGCTTCGTGGACTGCGGCGTCTCCGGCGGCGTCTGGGGCCTGGAGAACGGCTACGCGCTGATGTACGGCGGCGACGCCGAGCACGTCGCCAAGGTCCAGCCGATCTTCCAGGCGCTCAAGCCCGAGGGCGACTTCGGCAACGTGCACGCGGGCGCGGTGGGCGCCGGCCACTTCGCCAAGATGGTCCACAACGGCATCGAGTACGCGATGATGCAGGCCTTCGCCGAGGGCTGGGAGCTGCTGGAGGCCGCCCCCGAGGTCACCGACGTGCGCGAGGTCTTCCGCAGCTGGCAGGAGGGCACCGTCATCCGCTCCTGGCTGCTGGACCTGGCCGTCAACGCCCTGGACGAGGACGAGCACCTGGACAAGCTGCGCGGCTGGGCCGCCGACTCCGGCGAGGGCCGCTGGACCGTCGAGGCCGCGATCGACCACGCCGTGCCGCTGCCGGCGATCACCGCCTCGCTGTTCGCCCGCTTCGCCTCCCGCCAGGAGGACTCGCCGCAGATGAAGATGATCGCCGCGCTGCGCAACCAGTTCGGCGGCCACGCGGTCGAGTCCAAGTAACCAGCAGGTCCTCCACAAGAAGGCGGGCGCAGTCCACAGCCATGCACGTCGCGCATCTGTCGCTCGCCGACTTCCGGTCCTACGCCCGGGCCGAGGTACCCCTCGACCCGGGCGTGACCGCCTTCGTCGGTCCGAACGGCCAGGGCAAGACCAACCTGGTCGAGGCGATCGGCTACGTCGCCACCCTGGGCAGCCACCGGGTCGCCACCGACACCCCGCTGGTCCGGCTGGGCGCCGAGCGGGCGGTGGTCCGCACCTCGGTGGTGGACCGTGGCCGCTCCACCCTGATCGAGCTGGAGCTCACCCCGGGCAAGGCCAACCGGGCCCGGATCAACCGGTCCGACAACGTCCGCCCGCGCGACGTGCTGGGCCTGCTGCGCACCGTGCTGTTCGCCCCCGAGGACCTCAGCCTGGTCAAGGGCGACCCGGGTGAGCGGCGGCGCTTCCTGGACGAGCTGCTGACCGCCCGGGCGCCCCGGCTGGCCGGGGTGCGACAGGACTACGAGCGGGTGCTCAAGCAGCGCAACGCCCTGCTGAAGACCGCCGCGATGGCCCGCCGGGCCGGCGGCGGCAAGGGCGCCGACCTCTCCACCCTGGAGGTCTGGGACGGCCATCTGGCCCGCGCCGGCGCCGAGTTGACGGCCTTCCGGATCCAGCTGGTGGCCGCCCTGCAGCCGCTGGTGGTGGCCGCGTACGGGCAGCTGGCCCCCGGCGGCGGCGAGACCGCCCTGGAGTACCGCAGCTCCTTCGAGGGCGAGCTGCCGAGCAGCCGCGAGCAGGCCGAGGAACAGCTGCTGGACGCGCTGCGGGCGGTCCGCAAGCAGGAGGTCGACCGCGGCGTCACCCTGGTCGGCCCGCACCGCGACGAGCTGGTGCTCAAGCTCGGCCCGCTGCCCGCCAAGGGCTACGCCAGCCACGGCGAGTCCTGGTCGTTCGCCCTGGCGCTGCGGCTGGCCTCGTACGAGCTGCTGCGCGCCGACGGCGGCGAGCCGGTGCTGATCCTGGACGACGTGTTCGCCGAGCTGGACGCCGCCCGCCGGGACCGGCTGGCCGAGCTGGTGGCCGACGGGGAGCAGGTGCTGGTGACGGCGGCGGTCGCCGAGGACGTGCCGAAGGCGCTGGTCGGCGCCCGGTTCGCGGTCTCCGACGGCTCGGTGCGCCGGATCGACCTCTGACCGCGGTCCTCCTCCCCCCCCCCGCACCCGGACCGCCACACCGCCGTCACCGCACCGCGATCACTTCCACGCACCACCCGTCCCCGGCCCCGGCCCGTCGGGCCCGGCCGCTCCCGTAGGCTGGACGGCTCGGCGGCCGCGCGACCGCGACCGTTGTCCACAGGCTGGGGAAAGGAGATCGCCGTGAGCGAGCCGGCGGAGCACTCCCCCGGGCCCGGCGCCCCCGAGCCCGGGTCCGAAGAGCCCGGCGCCCCGGCGCCGACCGGCGCCGACCTCGCCCGCTCCGCGCTGCGGGCGGCCCGCGCCCAGGCCCGCCAGCGCGGCGAGCAGGTCCGCGAGAAGCGCGAGGCGAAGCGCCACGGCCTGCGCAGCGGTGCCCGCTCGGACGGCCGCGACCCCGTTCCGCTGGGTGCGGCGCTCAACCGGCTGCTGACCGAGCGCGGCTGGGAGTCCTCGGCCGCCGTCGGCGGGGTGATGGGCCGCTGGCCCCAGATCGTCGGCCCGGACATCGCCGCGCACTGCCACCCCTCCTCCTATGACGAGGCCGCCGCGGTGCTCACGGTGCAGTGCGACTCCACCGCGTGGGCCACTCAACTGCGCTGGCTCGCACGGCAGTTGGTGGCCCGTCTGAACCACGAGCTGGGGCACGGGACGGTCCGGACCATCAAGGTGCTCGGCCCGGCGGCGCCCGCTCGCGGCTACGGCCGGCTGCGCGCGCCGGGGAGCAAGGGGCCGGGCGACACCTGGGGCTGACCGGGAAGTCGGGCGGCCGGCGGGGGCCCGGATCGGACGGCGATCTTCCGGAACCCCTGACAGCCCTTCCAGGCGCCCTGGGCCCCCCGGTCGAGTATCGGGACATGTGCAGAGGGGATTCAGGGCGGCATATCTGCCCTCAAGGGCTGCCAAACGCCCATCTATGTCAGTCGTACCGGTAGACTGAGAGCCAAACACTGTTGCTAGTGGCAACCGAGTCGAAACGCTGTGGTCGCACGCCCGCCCGCACGGGGTGGGCATGCGGCCCGTGCTGTGCCAGAGAGGGCGCTTCGTGGCCGATTCCGGCAACCCCAGCCAGACCCAAGACCAGTCCGACCAGGCTTCCTACACCGGTAGCAACATCCAGGTGCTGGAAGGCCTCGACGCCGTCCGCAAGCGCCCCGGCATGTACATCGGTTCGACGGGCGAGCGCGGCCTGCACCACCTGGTGCAGGAGGTCGTGGACAACTCCGTCGACGAGGCGATGGCCGGGTACGCCACCCACATCGACGTCACGATCATGGCGGACGGCGCGATCCGCTGCGTCGACAACGGCCGAGGCATCCCGGTGGACATCGTCCCCGGCCAGGACAAGCCCGCCGTCGAGGTCGTGCTGACGGTCCTGCACGCCGGTGGCAAGTTCGGCGGCGGCGGCTACGCCGTGTCCGGCGGTCTGCACGGCGTCGGCGTCTCCGTGGTGAACGCCCTCTCCACCAGGCTCTCCGTGGAGATCCACAAGGACGGCCACGTCTGGACCCAGGACTACAAGATGGGCGCCCCGACCGCCCCCCTGGCCAAGGGCGCGGAGACCGACCGCACCGGCACGACGGTGACCTTCTGGGCCGACGCGGACATCTTCGAGACCACCGTCTACTCCTTCGAGACCCTCTCCCGGCGCTTCCAGGAGATGGCCTTCCTCAACAAGGGCCTGTCGATCTCGCTGACCGACGAGCGCCCCGAGCACGTGGACGAGGAGGGCAAGCCGCTCACCGTCACGTACAAGTACGACGGCGG
>NZ_JBEXWT010000147.1:0-14829 GCF_040629945.1 Kitasatospora sp. NPDC005856
CCGACGGCCGCATCGTCGACGAACTCCACCAGCCCACCGCCGACACCGTCCTGGACCGCATGCGCCGCTTCGACGCCAAGGGCCGCACCAGCTGAGGCCCCCGGCCCCCGAAACGCCACCCGTCCCCGAGTACCCCCAGGACTGACGCTCCCCCATGTTCCGCACCGCACTGCGCAATGTGCTCGCCCACAAGGGCCGACTGCTGATGACGGTACTGGCCGTCATGCTCGGCACCGCCTTCGTGGCCGGCACGCTGGTCTTCTCCGACACCGTCGGCGACGCGCTCAGGACCCAGAACTCCAAGAGCTACACCGACATCGCCGTCACGGTCACCGACCGCGAGGCCGCCGGCGCCGCCGCGTTCGGCCACGGCGACAAGGCCGTCGGCGGCCCGACCCTCACCGAGGAGACCCGCACGAAGGTCGCCGCGCTGCCCGGCGCCGCCGAGGTCCGCGGCGTGGTCAGCGGCTTCGCCGGCATCGCCGACCACAAGGGCGCGCTGATCGGCAACGGCTTCTCCACCACCGGCACCAACTACGTGCCGGGCGCCGACGGCTCCGACCCGCGCTACCCGCTGGTCGAGGGCCGCGGCCCGAAGGACGCCACCGAGATCGCGCTGGACGCCAAGACCGCCGACAAGGGCGGCTACAAGATCGGCGACACCGTCCGGGTCGCGGTCAACGGCCCGGTGATGCAGCTCAAGCTCACCGGCACCGTGCACACCAACGACCCGCGCGTGACGGCCGGCGGCTCGCTGGCCGCCTTCGACACCGCCACCGCCCAGCGGCTCTACCTGACCCCGGGCCGCTTCGCCGAGCTGGACGTCAAGGCCGAGCCGGGCACCGACGACACCGCGCTGCTCGCCGCCGTCCAGCAGGCCGTCCCGCAGGGCGACTTCATCGAGGCCAAGACCGGCCGCCAGCTCGCCGACGAGCAGGACGAGATGATCAGGAAGGGCACCACCGCCCTGACCACCTTCCTGATGGCCTTCGCCGGCATCGCGCTGTTCGTCGGGATCTTCATCATCGCCAACACCTTCACCATGCTGGTCGCCCAGCGCACCAAGGAGCTGGCCCTGCTGCGCGCCGTCGGCGCCACCCGCCGCCAGATCACCCGCTCGGTGCTGGTCGAGGCGCTGCTGGTCGGTCTGACCGCGTCGGTGACCGGTCTGCTGGCGGGCATCGGCATCGCCGTCGGGCTCAAGTCGCTGCTCAACGGCCCGATGGACGCGAACCTGCCGGACGGCCCGCTGATCGTCGCCCCGAGCACGGTGGTCGCCGCGCTCGCGGTCGGCGTGCTGGTGACGGTCCTGGCCGCCTGGCTGCCCGCCCGCCGCGCCTCCCGGATCGCCCCGGTGGCGGCGATGAGTTCGGCCGAGCAGCCGGCCACCCAGAAGGGCCTGCTGGTCCGCAACACCATCGGTCTGCTGTTCTCCCTGGCCGGCGCCGCCTCGCTGGCGGCCGGCGTGGGCGGCAAGGAGGTCAAGCTGGTCGGCCTCGGCGCCGGCGCGCTGCTGATCGGCGTGTTCGTGCTGACCCCGCTGCTGTCCCGGCCGCTGATCACGCTGATCTCCCCGCTGCTGCGCGCCCTGTACGGCGCACCCGGCAAGCTGGCCAAGGAGAACGCGATCCGCAACCCGCGCCGCACCGCCGCCACCGCTTCGGCGCTGACCATCGGCGTCACCCTGATCACCTCGCTGACCGTGATCGGCGCCTCGGTGAACCAGGCCGTGGACAAGGCCACCGCGACCGACCTCAAGGCCGACTACACGGTCGCGATGCAGAACTTCTCCTCGCTCTCCCCCGAGATCGCCACCCAGATCGCCAAGGCGCCCGGCGTCAGCGTGGTGAGCGCCGAGCGCGGCATGTCCGTCAAGACGGGGCAGAACGAGGAGGACAGCGAGTGGATGACCGCGGTGGACGCCGCGACCATCGACCAGGTGGCCACCGTCAAGGTCTCCGAGGGCTCGGCCGACGCCCTCAAGCAGGGCAAGCTGCTGGTGAGTTCGGGCCGCGCCAAGGAGGCCGGCTACAAGGTCGGCGACACCCTCGCCGTCACCTACCCGGACGGCGTCAAGGGCTCGCTGACCGTCGGCGGCATCCTGGAGGCGAACACCGCGCTGGCCTCGATCATCGCCCCGGAGGCCGTGGTCGGCCCGCACGCCCAGCCCGGCTCCGGCCTGGAGAAGGTCCTGGTCAAGGGCACCGACGGCGCGACCCCCGAGCTGAAGCAGGCACTGCGCGACGCGTCCGGCGGCAACCCGCTGATCGCGGTCAAGGGCCAGAAGGAGATCAAGGCGGAGAACCGCTCGATGATCTCCGGGATCCTGAACATGATGTACGGGCTGCTCGGCATGTCCGTGGTCATCGCGGTGCTCGGCGTGGTCAACACCATGGCGATGTCGGTCTTCGAGCGGCGCCGGGAGATCGGCATGCTGCGGGCCATCGGCCTGGACCGCCTGGGCATCCGCCGGATGGTCCGGCTGGAGTCGCTGCTGATCGCGCTGTTCGGCGGGCTGGTGGGTGTCGCCCTCGGCATCCTGACCGCCTGGGCGGGCGTGCGCACGCTGGCGGACAGCCTCAAGGACATCACCACCGTGGTGCCGCCGCTGCAGATCGCCTGCTACCTGCTCGCGGCCGCCGTGATCGGTCTGCTGGCCGCGATGTGGCCGGCCCACCGGGCGGCCAAGCTGGACATCCTGGACTCGATCAAGAGCCAGTAGCGGTCCGGAGGTACGAGAACCGGGAGCCCCCGGGGCGGTTCGGAGGAACCGCCCCGGGGGCTCCCGCGCGTCGTCAGGCGGACCGCATCACGTGAACAGCGTCGAGCGGGCGGCGCCGGTCAGAAGAGCACCTTCTCGTTGTTCGGCTGGAGGGTGCCCGTGGTCACTCCGGCGGCCGAGACCAGCAGCTGGCCGGCCGGCTTGCCGTCGGTGCCGAGCACCTCGGCGGTGACCGGCGTCGTCTCGTCCGGCGCGGTGATCTGGAGGCCGGTGAGCACGTGGCAGGTCGCGTCCGACTTGTCGCAGGCGGTCCACTTGAGGCCCGCGTAGCCGGACTTGTTGGGCTTCAGGGTGACCAGCACCGCCGGCCCGGGGTGCGCCTCGCGGTTGGCCGACAGCGCGTCCGCGCTGTTGTCGGCCTTCAGTCCGCCGAAGCCCGGGTACCCGTACAGGGTGCAGTTGTGGTCGCTCTTGTTCTTGATCGTCAGCATGGCCGAGCCCGCGCTCTTGATCTGCACGGTGGCGGTGATCTCGTCGCTCTTGCAGCGCGAACCGGCCGCCTGGCCGGCCATCGGGTCGCCGGGGACGGTGGCCCCGGCGGCGCTCGCCTTCGGGTCCCCCGGCTTGTCGTCCGTGTACTTCACGTCGTCGCACGCGGTCAGCAGGACGGTCGCCGCGAGGGCGGCGACACCGGCGGCGACTAACCTGGCAGGCCTGCGAACGGTCATGGTCCCCCCAAGGGTGGGTAATGGCATGGAGCTGTCACCCTAAGTACGAAGGCCGTGGCAGAACGGTTCCATTGGGGCTGCAGATTGTCAGATCTGACCGTTTTCTTCCTTTACCTGACCGATTCCGACTGCTACCGGCGGGAATCGGCGCCGCACACACCAAACCGCCCCGCCCGGCGGGTGCCGGACGGGGCGGTAGGGGTGCGGAACGACCGGGTCAGGCGGCCGGCTCGGCGGTCACCGGCCGGACGGGCTTGTCGGTCTTCCCGCCACCGAGGACGTTGAAGAACACGGCCAGGGTCGGGACCAGGTAGAGCAGCCAGACCACCAGCTGCAGCACCGTCGGGTCCGGCTGGAAGTTGAACACGCCCTTCAGCAGGGTGCCGTACCAGCTGTCCTTGGGGATGGTGCTGGAGATGTCGAAGGCCACGCTCTGCAGACCGGGCAGCCAGCCGGCCTCCTGGAGGTCGTGCACGCCGTAGGCGAGGACGCCGGCCGCGACCACGACCAGCATCGCGCCGGTCCAGGTGAAGAACTTGGCCAGGTTGATCTTCAGCGCGCCCCGGTAGAACAGCCAGCCGAGCAGCACCGAGGTGAGCAGGCCGAGCGCGGCGCCGATCAGCGGGTTCCAGCCGTCACCGGTGGCCTGGACCGCGGTCCAGATGAACAGCGACGTCTCCAGGCCCTCGCGGCCGACGGCCAGGAAGGAGGTGACCACCAGGGCGGTGGTGCCCATCGCGATCGCCGCGTCCAGCTTGCCGTGCAGCTCGGTCTTCAGGTGCCGGGCGGTGCGCCGCATCCAGAACACCATCCAGGTCACCAGGCCGACCGAGATGATCGACAGCGAGCCGCCGAGCGCCTCCTGGGCCTCGAAGGTGAGCTGCGAGGAGCCGAACTGCAGCAGCGCGCCGAAGGCCATGGAGAGCGCCACGGCCGAGCCGACGCCGAGCCACACCGGCGCCAGTTTGTCCTTGCGGCCGGTCTTGACCAGGTAGGCGATCAGGATGCAGACGACCAGGCTGGCTTCGAGGCCTTCGCGCAGGCCGATCAGGTAGTTGCCGAACACGCGGGCTCCTGGGGGGTGTAGAGGTGGTACCGGGGAGGGACGGCAGGGGGTCAGCCGAACAGGGCCTGGCCCCACCACTCCCCCGGCTTGCGCACACCCGCCGGGCAGGCGAAGTGGGCGGAGCCGACGTGCTGGATGTACTCGTTGAGCTTGTCGCTCGCCGCGAGCTTCTGCTGCAGCGGGACGAAGGCCTTACGGCTGTCGCGCTGGTAGGCGAGGAAGAACAGCCCCGCGTCCAGGCGGCCGAGGCCGTCGGTGCCGTCGGTGAAGGAGAAGCCGCGGCGCAGGATCATCAGGCCGCTGTTGGCGTCCGGGTGGGCGAGCGCGACGTGCGAGTCCGCGGGCATCGCCTTGAGGTCCGGCGCGTCGTGCTCCTTGGCCTTGCCGTACGGGGCGCCCTCGCCCTTGGTGCGGCCGAAGGTGTCCTCCTGGTCCTTGAGCGAGGAGCGGTCCCAGGTCTCGATGTGCATCCGGATCCGCCGGGCGACCAGGTAGGAGCCGCCGGTCATCCACTCCGGGCCGTCGCCGGGCGCGGCCCAGACGTGGTCGGCCAGCTTCGCGGTGTCGGTGCCCGCGATGTTGTGGGTGCCGTCCTTGAACCCCATCAGGTTGCGCGGGGTCTGCTCGTCCGGGGTGGTCGAGGAGGTCTTGCCGAAGCCCAGCTGCGACCAGCGGATGTTGACGGTGCCCATGCCGATCCGGGCCAGGTTGCGGATCGCGTGCACGGCGACCTGCGGGTCGTCGGCGCAGGCCTGGACGCAGAGGTCGCCGCCGCTGCGGGTCGGGTCGAGCTTGTCGCCCTTGAAGTTCGGCAGGTCGATCAGGGCCTCGGGGCGCTTGGCCTGGAGGCCGAAGCGGTCCACGCCGTCCTTCTCGAACAGGCTGGGGCCGAAGCCGATGGTCAGGGTGAGCCGGGAGGCGGGCAGGCCGAGGGCCTCACCGGTGTCGTCCGGCGGCGCCTCCGGCGAGCCGGGCACCGCGCCGGCGCCGACCTCGCGGCCGCCGGTCATCGCGGCCGCCGCCTTGGTCCACTCCTTGAGCAGCTTGACCAGGGACTCCCGGGTGGCCTTCTCGGAGACGTCGAAGGCGGCGAAGTGCAGCCGGTCCTGGACCGGGGTGGAGATGCCCGCCTGGTGCTCGCCGTAGAACGGCACCTCGGCGCCGACCTGGGCGGCGACCGGGACGACGTCGTCGTCCTGCCGGGTCGCGGCGGCGACCGAACCGACGGCCGCGGCGCCGAGCGCGACGCCCGCGCCGGCCCAGCCGATGACGGCGCGTCGGCTGACCGCGCCCCTGGTCCCGGTGGCGTCGGTGGCGGCCGGCGTCCCGTTCTGCTGCTCGTTCTCCGCGTCCATCGGGGGCGGGCCCTTCTCTCCTGTGCTGGACTTCTGCGCTGACCCACGGCGGCCGTGGGGCCCGGATCACGGGGCGCCACGGCGTCGGTGGGGTACTTCGGGGTGGGGCGGCCGGTTACTTGACGACCACGGCGGCGGCCAGCTTCGACAGCGGCTCGCCCAGCGAGTTGACCGCGTCGGAGAAGGCCTTGCGCTCGGCCTCGGTGACCTTGTCGTAGGAGGTGAAGGTGCCGTCGGCCTGCTTGTACTTGGCCAGCAGGGTGTTGATGGCGGCGAACTCGGAGTCCAGCGTCTTGGCCAGCTCCGCGTCCTTCTCGGAGGCGACCGGCTTCAGCAGCTCGTAGGCCTTCTGCGCACCCTCGACGTTGGCCTGGAAGTCGGCCAGGTCGGTGTGGCTGTAGCGGTCCTCCTCACCGGTGATCTTGTTGGTGGCGACCTCGTCCAGCAGCTCCTTGGCGCCGTTGGCCATGCTGGTCGCGGTGATCTCGGCCTCGGGGATCTTCTTCTGCCAGTCCTTGAGGTCGGCGACCAGCTGGTCGGCGAGCTTCTTCTCGTCGTCGCCGATCTTCGCGTCGGCGAAGATCGACTTCTCCAGCTTGTGCCAGCCGGTCCACTCCTGGCCGGGCTCCAGCTTGTCCTCGCGGGTGTCGGTCTTGGGGTCCACGTCACCGAAGCTCTCGGCGACCGGCTCGGTGCGCTCCCAGCCGGTGCGCGAGGGCGCGTACAGCGACTTGGCCTTCTCCAGGTCGCCGCCCTTGATCGCGGCGGCGAAGGCCTCGACGGCCGGGATGGTGGCGTCGGCCTGCTCCTGGGCGTACGTGCGGTAGGCGTCGACGGCGGCGGTCAGGCGCGGGTCGGCCGGTGCGGCGCTGCCGCCCTGGCCGGTGACGGTGATCTTCTGGCGGATGCCGTCGCCGACCATGCCGGGCTTGCAGGCGATCTCGTACGAGCCGGCCTTGATCTCGGCGTTGATGCTGGCCTTGGTGCCGGGGCCGATGTTCTCGCGCTCGGTGACGATCTTGTCGCCGTCGCCGTAGACGTAGACCTCGGTGGTCTTGGAACCCTTGTTGCTGATGTCCAGCACGACGTGGCCGGCCGGGAAGCTGGTCTTGGAGACCTCGCAGGCGGTGTCGGTCGCGTTCACCTTGACCACGTCGGAGGAGGACGCCTTGTCATCCTTCTTGGACGCGCAGCCGGCCAGGGTTGCGGTCGCCACGGCGAGGGTGAGCAGCGCGGCTGCGGTGGAACGGCGACGGGCGGACATGCGGGCTCCAACGGAAAAGGGCATGAGGGTGCCATGGCAGTACGGGCGGCTGGGGGCCAGCCGACCATCATTAGCTAAGGCATACCTTACGTACAGATGTTTTTGCGTCCATACCCACCCCCTGAACCGTTACCTTCCCGGTGCCCGGCGGGCGGCGGCCCGGGCGGTCCAGCGGCCCTCGTGCCGACTGATCCTGATCGGGTGCCCGAAGGTCTCGCTGACCAGCTCCGTGGTCATCACCTCCGCCACCGGGCCGGCCGCGACACACTCGCCGCCGCGCAGCAGCAGGGCGTGGGTGGTGCTCTCCGGCAGCTCCTCCAGGTGGTGGGTGACCAGCACGCTGGCCAGTTCCGGGTGCTGGTGGCGCAGCAGGTCCAGGCTGTCCAGGAGCAGTTCGCGGGCGGTCAGGTCGAGCCCGGTGGCGGGCTCGTCGAGCAGCAGCAGCCGGGGACTGGGCATCAGCGCACGGGCGATCAGGGCCCGGCCGCGCTCGCCCTGGGAGAGCGTGGTCCACGCGGCCTCGGCCATCGCGCGCATGCCGAGCGTGTCGATCAGCTGCTCGGCCCGCTCCAGCGCCTCGGGGGCGGGCTTGCGGTGGAACTCCGGCTCGATGGTGTTGGTGTGCCCGGTGAGCACCACCTCGCGCACGGTCAGCGGCGAGCGCAGCGGGTGGCGCGGGTTGACGTGCCCGAGGTGGGCGCGCAGTTCGCGGACGTCCACCCGGCCGAGCCGGCGGCCGAGCACGTCCACCTCGCCGCGGGTCGGGTGGGAGACCGCGCCGAGCAGCGCGAGCAGGGTGGACTTGCCCGCGCCGTTCGGGCCGAGCAGCGCCCAGTGCTCCCCGGGCCGGATCTCCAGGGTGATCCCGCGCAGCAGGTGGCGGCCGTCGCGCACGACGTCCACGTCCCGGGTGCGCAGCAGCGGCCCGTCGAAGTCGGGGGCGGACGCATGCATGGGACTCCGATCGCGGCGCCGGTCAGGGTGCGGGCGGGGCGCCGCACCGGGGCCCGCCCGGCGGGCCGGGCGCCGTCCGTCCGCGTGCAGAGTACAACCGTCGGCCGGGGGCGGGCCCGGGTGTCCGAGGGCTGGACGTGCCAGAACCCTTTTGCCCGCCGGGAGTTGGGAGGAGGATCGTGGCTCCGAGGGGAAGCGGGGGGACGAGGGGGGACGGGGATGACCGAGGAGCGGGCCGACACCCTGCACGCGCTGGTCGAACGGCAGGCCCACCTGGCGCCGGAGGCGGTGGCCGTGCGCTGCGGCGGGCGGGAGCTGACCTACGGGGAGCTGGACGCGCGGGCCGGGCGGCTGGCCGCGGTGCTGGCGGAGCGGGGCCTGGCGCCGGGCGGCCGGGCGGCGGTCGCGTTCGGCCGGGGCACCGAGGTGTACGTGGCGCTGCTGGCCGTGCTGAAGGCGGGCGCGGCGTTCGTGCCGCTGGAGCCGACGGCGCCGGACGGACTGCTGCGGCACGTGCTGGCGGACGCGGCGCCGGACGTGGTGGTCACCGAGGAGTGCCACCGGGTGCGGCTGGCGGACGCCGGCGGGGCGCGGCTGGTCTGCGTCGACACGGCCGCCCCCGCGAAGGCCCAGTTCGAGCCGCCCGAGGTCTCCTCCACCGACCTCGCCTGCGTCTTCCACACCTCCGGCTCCACCGGTCTGCCCGCCGGTGCCCTGATCGAGCACCGCAGCCTGCTGGCCGCGTACGAGGGCTGGCGCGAGGTGTACGGGCTCACCGCCGCGGACCGGATCCTGCAGACCGCGAGCCTGGAGTTCGACGTCTTCACCGCCGACTGGGTCCGGGCCCTCTGTACCGGCGCCACCCTGGTCGTCACCCCGTTCAACCTCACCCTGGACCGCACCGCGGACCTGGGCGCGCTGCCAGCCCTGGTCGCCGCCGAGCGGATCACCGTGCTGGAGCTGAACGTCCGCACCGCACGCCGGCTGACCGCCCTGCTGGCGGCCACCGGGACCGGGCTGCCCGGGGTGCGGCTGCTCACCGTCGGCGCCGAGAAGTGGTACCTGGACGAGCAGTTGGGGCTGCAGCGGCTGCTCGGCGAGGGGACCAGGGTGCTGAACGTCTACGGCCTGGCCGAGGCCACCGTGGACAGCACCTGGTTCGACGCCCGTGGCGCGGCCGTCGCCGACGGCGCCGAGCGGGTGTCGCTGGTCGGCCGACCCTTCCCCGGCACCCGGGTGTACGTGCTGGGGCCGGACGGCACGCCGCTGCCGCACGGGCGGCTCGGCGAGATCGCGATCGGCGGCGCCGGCCTGGCCCGCGGCTACCTCGACCGCCCCGCGGACACCGCCGGCCGCTTCGTGCGGGCGCACTTCGACCCGGACGGGCGGGTGCTGCGGACCGGTGACGTCGGGAGGCTGCGGGCCGACGGCGTGCTGGAGTTCACCGCCCGGGCCGCGACCGTCACCGGGCCGCTCGGCGGCCGGCCGGTCTCCACGGTGCTCGGCCCGGTGCGGGCGGCGGTGCGGGCCGAGGGCGTGCTGCGCGGCCACCCGGCGGTCCGGGAGGCGGCGGTCGTCGAGGTGGAGCCCGAGCCGGGCAGGCGGCTGCTGGTCGCCTACGCGGTGACCGAGCCGGGGGTGGACGGGGCGGACGGCTGGTCGCTCTCGCAGTACCTGGGGGCGGGGCTCGACGGGCGGGCGGTGCCCGTCGCGGTCGTCCCGGTGGCCG
This sequence comes from Kitasatospora sp. NPDC005856, assembly GCF_040629945.1. Taxonomy (NCBI): domain Bacteria; kingdom Bacillati; phylum Actinomycetota; class Actinomycetes; order Kitasatosporales; family Streptomycetaceae; genus Kitasatospora; species Kitasatospora sp. NPDC005856. The sequence goes on from NZ_JBEXWT010000147.1 coordinate 9,819, forward strand.
AGCTGCCGCGCACCCGGGCGGGCAAGCTGGACCGCGCGGCGCTGCCGCTGCCGGCCCCGCCGGAGCACACCGCCGCGCGCACCTCCGCGCGCACCTCCGCGCGCACAGCCCCGCGCTCCGCCAAGGCGGGCGGCCGAGGCGGCGGCAAGGGCGGCGGGACCGGGGGCGGAGGTTCCGGGGACGGACACTTCGCGAACGGCTGCGCGGCGGTCTTCTGCGTCCTGCTGTTCGCCGGGGGCGCCTGGGTGACGACCGACACGTTCTTCCCCGGCCCGACCGACGTCACCGGCGTCCCGGCCCCGTACGACGACGTGTTCCGGCTGCTCTACCTCTGCGAGAACCTCGCGTTCGGCGCCGGGATCGTCTACCTCGTCATCGGTTTCGAGGCGGTCCTGCGACTGGGCCGGCCGCGCCGGCTGTCCGTCCTGACCCATCTGGCGATCACCTGGCTGCTGGTCAACTGGTGGCCGCAGGACAACCTCTACCGGCTCACCGCGGCCACCGACTGGCCGCGCGAGGCGGCGCTGGTGTTCGCGTTCAACGTTCCGCTGATGCTGGCGGCACTGGTGCTGGTCCGCTTCGTCCTCTGGCGTCCGCCGGCCGGGAGGACGGGAGCCGTCGGGGCTTCCGGCAAGGGGTGACGGGGACCGTCGGGGCGTCCGGCAAGGGGTGACGGCGGCTCACCGCAGCGCTTCGAACATCGAGGCCAGGGCGTGGTTCGCCGCGCCGACCAGCGCCTCGGCCGCGTCCAGCGCCTCGGTGTCCGGCGCGGCGAGGGCGAGGCCCACCGTGGGCTCGGGCTCGCGGGAGGCGGTCGGGATCAGCGGCAGCAGGGTGACGCCGAGCCGGGCGCAGCGCGGCCGCAGCCGTTCCAGGTGGTCGTGCAGCGCGGCCGGGCCGAGCCGGGCGCCCAGCGCCATCCCGTCCAGGGTGCGCACCAGGTGGCCGGGGCCGCGCACCCGGTCGAGGCGGGCGGCCAGCACGTGGGCGACGGCCGGGCCGGTGAGCCGCAGGTTGATCTCGGTGGGGGCGAGCCGGCGCTCCCGGTCGGTGACGAAGTCGACGTCGTACCAGCCGCGGTAGCCCTCGGCGGCCAGCCGCTCCCCCACCGCCAGGGCGAACCGGCGGGCGGTGACGGCGGCGGCGTGCGGCACCGCGCCGGGGCCGACGGTGACGCCCTGGTAGCGGGTGCCGGCCACGTCCATGGCACCCGCGCCGACCGGGTGGACGGTGCCGTCCGGGCCGACCAGGGCGTCGTAGGTGAGGTCGCGCAACCGGGCCGCCGGCCCCGCGTCGACGTGTTCCTCCAGCAGCAACGCGCCGTCGGCGGGCAGCTCTTCGGAGCGCACCAGTCGGCGCAGCAGCGCCCGGCCGCCGCCCGCCGCGAACAGCTCGGCGGGCTCCACCACCACGGTGCCGTGGCCGCCGACGCCGTACGGGCTCTTCAGCACGGTGGTCAGTCCCCGGGCGGCGCGGGCGGTCAGTCGGCGGGCCGCCCGGCGCCGGCCCTCCGGGCGCTCCTGGCGCGGCAGCCGGATGCCGGGGTGTCCGGGAGCGAGGGCGGCGAACAGGTCGTGTGCGGCAGCCTTGGACTCGAAGCGGCGGACGGCGGCCAGCTCGGGCCCGTCGCCCTGCGCCGCCGTCCGGCCCCAACCCACCACCGGGCGGCCGGAGTCGGCGATCCGCGCCGCCAGGGCGGGGCGCTCGGCGAGGGCCTCGGCCATCGTCCGCTCCGGCGCCACGCCGCTGTGCACCTCGACCGGGCCCCACTCCAGCTCCCGGGCCAGCCAGTCGGTCCACTCCGGGGCGACCTCGGCGGGCAGCACCAGCACCGCCGGTTCGGGGCTGTAGCCGACGGCCAGGCAGGCGTAGTGGTGGGCGTGCCGCAGCCGTCGCAGGCGCTGGGCCGCGTCCTTGCCGGGGGCGAGGAACTGCGCGTCGAAGTCCGCCACGTCGCCGACGTGGACCGCCGCCCGGCCACCGGTCCAGGCCCCCAGCCATCCGTCCATGGAGCGGAAGCCTACGGCTCGCGTCAGAGCGCCAACAGCCCCGCGTCGGTGGGGCGCAGGCCGCAGGCGTCGAGGTAGAAGGGGCGCAGGTGGGGCTCGAAGTCGACGTGCAGCCAGGTGCAGCCGGCCGCGCGGGCGCCGTCGGCGGCCTCGGCGACCAGCCGGGTGGCGACGCCCTGCCGCCGGGCGTCCGGGGCGACCACGGTGTCGAGCAGGAAGGCGTGGGTGCCGCCGTCCCAGGCCAGGTTGACGAAGCCGACCAGGGCACCGTCGGCCGGGCGGCGGGCGGTGACCCAGCCGAGGCTGTGCCGTTCCAGCCGGGCGAGCCAGTCGCCGGGTTCCCCGGGGTGGCCGAAGCCTTCGGCGTGCAGGGCGTCGAGTTCGGGGTCGGTGAGCGGGCCGCGCCACAGGTAGTCGATCGTCACGACGGCACTGTAGAGCCCTTGTTAAATCCTGATCACTTTTGATCAACCAAGGACACGACTTGGCAAAGTTATGACCTTTCCTCTAGCTGAATCTGACTGGACCCCGTCAATCTCTGACGCAGCTCCTTTCCCTGCACAGCGACCCCCACTGGAGTCAGAGTGACCCCCACGCCCTCCTTCCGCCGTGCCCGCGTGGCCGCAGCCGTCGCGGTCGTCGCCGCCCTCGCCGGCGCCACCGTCCCGGCCGCCGCGGCCTCCGCCGCCCCCGGCATGCGCGAGGCCGCGATATCCCAGGCCCGCGCCAACGTCGCCCGCAACGCGGGGGTGTTCGGCTTCGGCACCGGCCAGGACCTCGTGCTGAAGGACGTCGTGCTGGACGCCGACGGCGCCTCGCACGTCCGTTTCGACCGCACCTTCCAGGGCCTGCCGGTGGTCGGCGGCGACCTGGTCGTCCACCAGGACGCCAAGGGCAAGCTCAAGGACTCCTCCCGCGCGGCCGCCCACGACGCCGCCGTGAAGTCGACCGTCCCGAAGGTCACCGCCCAGTCCGGCGCGGCCGGCGCGCTCGCCGCCGCCCCGGGCGTCAAGGAGGCCGTCAGCACCCCCGAGCTGGTCGTCTGGGCCGCCGACGGCACGCCCCGCCTGGCCTGGCGCACCACCGTCGAGGGCACCGGCGACCACGGCCAGCCCGCCGGCAAGGTCGTCGTCACCGACGCCACCACCGGCGAGCAGATCGAGTCCTACGACGCCGAGCACCAGGCGGTCGGCACCGGGAACTCCGAGTACACCGGCACGATCGGCATCGACACCACCGCGAAGAGCGGCGGCGGCTACACCCTGACCGACCCGGTCCGCGGCCACGTCACCAAGGACGCCAACAACCTCTCCGCGAGCTCGCTCAAGGCCGCCTCCGGCACCACGTTCAACAGCACCACCAACGTCTGGGGCGACGGGAAGAAGTTCTCCTCCGACCGCGCCACCGCCGCCGTCGACGCCCACGCCAACACCGCCTGGACGTACGACTACTACAAGAACGTCCACGGCCGGAGCGGCATCAAGAACGACGGCAAGGGCGCCACCGTCTTCGTCCACGTCGGCACCAACTGGGACAACGCCCAGTGGTCCGACGCCTGCTTCTGCATGATGACCGGCGACGGCGACGGCACCACCGACCCGGAGCAGGTGGACCTCGACACCATGGGCCACGAGATGACCCACGGCGTCACCAGCGCCACCGCCAACCTGCGCTACAGCGGCGAGTCCGGCGGCCTCAACGAGGCCACCAGCGACATCTTCGGCACCATGGTCGAGTGGTACGCCAACAACAGCGTCGACACCGGCGACTACCTGTTCAGCGACCAGTCCACCCCGCCGTGGCTGCGCCGCTTCGACAAGCCCTCGCTGGACGGCCGCTCGGCCGACTGCTGGAGCAGCTCGGTCGGCAAGCTGGACGTGCACAACTCCTCGGGCGTCGGCAACCACTGGTTCTACCTGGCCAGCGAGGGCAGCGGCAGCAAGACCATCAACGGCGTCACCTACAACAGCCCCACCTGCAACGGCTCCACGGTGACCGGCATCGGCAACCAGAAGGTCGCCAAGATCTGGTACCGCGCGCTGACCGTCTACATGACCTCCACCACCACCTACAAGGGCGCCCGCACCGCCTCGCTGAACGCCGCCCGCGACCTGTACGGCGCCGGCAGCACCGAGTACAACGCGGTCGCCGCGGCCTGGAGCGGGGTCAACGTCAGCTGACGCACGGCCGTCAGTGGTCGAACCCGACGTGGCAGTGGTCGTGGTGGGTGTCGTCGGTGAAGAACCGGTTGCCGACGCCCGGGATCGCCACCGGGCCGCCCACGTTGTACGAACCGGCGGCGGCCGCGTCCCGCATGAAGGACTCGATCAGCTGCCGGGACGTACCCGGGTCGACCACGGCCAGCCCGTCGATCCGCCAGACGTCGAAGGCCCGGCCCAGCGGATGGTCGCTGGGCCGGGTCGTCCCGAAGACGTCCAGCGGGTGGCCGGTCCGCACCACGCTCACCGAGAGCGTGTACGGACCGGCCAGCCGCAGCATCGCCTCCAGCACGCTGTCGTGCACCGTGCCGCCGCGCAGGTCGGCGGCGGCCTCGGGCGGCAGCTCGATCCGGGGCTCGGCCAGCACCCGGGCCACCGCGGGCGGCGGCGCGGCGGCGGCCGGGCCCGCCACTCCCGGGTGCAGTGCGGTGACGGTCCAGCGCGGCTCGGCCCGGCTCAGCCGGACGTCCACCGTGGTGCCGCCCTCGGCGACCGAACCGTCCGGGCCGCGCGTCCACTGACGGCAGACCACGAGCACGCTCGCCGAGTCGTCCAGGAGGCCGCCGTACTGGGCGACGATCACCTCCAGGCTCGCCTCGGCCGCCGCCGGGGCGAGCGGGCCGGCGTCGTCGGCCAGCGCGGGCGGCAGGCCGAGCGCCGCCACCCGGGCGCGGGCCGCCTCCACGCCCTCCAGTTCCACGTGGTCGACACCCTGGAGCAGGCCGTCCGGATGGCCCCGCCCGGCCGGATCGAGGCCATCGCCAACTACACCCCCTTCCAGCA
>NZ_JBEXWT010000148.1:0-14408 GCF_040629945.1 Kitasatospora sp. NPDC005856
CGACCGCACCACGGACCCCGGATCACGGATCCGGGACGCCGGCCCGGGGCCGGTGGACGCGCACCACGGCGTCCACCGGCCCCGGGCCGTCGTGACCGTCCGGACGTTCAGGCCAGGATCTTCTCCTTGGCCTTCTGGTACTCCTCCTCGGAGATCGCGCCCTTCTCCTTCAGGTCCGCCAGTTTCGCCAGGTCGTCGACGTGGCTGCGGCCGGCGCCCTCGGGCCCCGACGTCGCCGCGTCCCGGACGTAGGCCTTGAACGCGGCCTGGTTCTCCTGGGCCTGTTGGATGTCGCGCTTGGTCATCGACTGCCCGCGGGCGATCAGGTACACGAGGACGCCGATCAGGGGCAGGATGATCACCAGGACGAGCCAGCCGGCCTTGCCCCAGCCGCTGAGGTCGTGGCTGCGGAAGATGTCCGTGATGATCTTGAACAGCAGGAAGAACCAGAGCACCCAGAGGAAGAACTCCAGCATCGTCCAGAAGATGTTGAGCACCGGGTAGTCCACGGCCAGTGAAGTGGTGTCCATGGCTGAGTAATACCACCGCAAATCGGACACCTTCACTCGATGTTCCGCCGTTCCGGTGACCCCCCGGGGCCGCGGGAACGGCGGTCAGGGCCGCTCCCTCACTCCAGCCCGGCCCGGCGGCGCAGCTCCACCGCCAGCTCGACCAGCTCGCCCCACCAGGCGTCGTGCCCGGTCAGCAGCAGCCGCTGGGCCTCCGCGGGCGGCACCGCGCGGACCTCGACGACCTGTTCGCCGTCCGCCGGGTTGGTCGGCGCGGAGTCCAGCGCCACCTCGCCCCAGCCCCACAGCCAGGCCTTCTCCGGGTGCGGCTGCCACGGCCGGTACGGCACCGGGTCCTCGGTGCGGCAGCGGTGCGCGCCCAGCCAGTGCGGCTCGCCGAGCAGCCGGGCGCCCGCCTCCTCGCTCAGCTCGCGGGCGAGGCAGCCGGCGATGCTCTCGTCCTGCTCCCGGGTACCGCCGGGCAGGAACCAGTGGTCCCGGTCGTCCCGGCAGAGCACCACCCGACCGTCCGCGAAGCCGACCAGGTGGATGTTGGTGACCAGCGCGTCCGGCGGCAGCTCGGTGGAGAACTGCGCGTCGAACCGCCCCCAGCTCCAGTACTGCGGTGCGTGCAACACCGGGAACTGCGCGGCGAGTTGGGATGATCTGGCAGAGGCGTCGGTGCGGTCCGTGGTGTCAGTCATTCGGTGATCGTAGTGCCGGCCGGGAAACGGCGGGGGGCGGTCGGATGGACGAGGGCAATGTCGGAGGTGGAGATGGCGCGGGGCCGGCGCGAGTGGCGTCCGTCGGTCGGTGCGCCGACCCAACTGCCCAGCGAGATCTCGGCGGTGATGCCCGGTCCGAAGCCCGCGATCAGGCCGGTGGTGCCCTCGGGCACGCCGCCGTCGGCGAACAGCCGGGCCAGGGCGTCGAAGACGACGGCGCTGGCGATGTTGCCGCGTTCGGTGAGCGTCGCCCGGCTGTAGCGGAAGGTGGCCGGCTCCAGGTTGAGGTAGCGGCACAGGTCGTCCAGGATGCGGGGGCCGCCCGCGTGCACGATGTAGAAGCCGAGCCCGGAGACGTCCCAGCCGTGTTCCCCGGCCAGGCCGCGCAGGGCGGGCGCGAGCATCTCCATGGTGCCGGGCACCCGCTTGTCCAGCTGGAAGTGGAAGCCGGTGTCCTTGACCCCGTACGAGATCCAGTCCTCGGTGTGCGGGACGAGGTGCGAGCCGTTGCGTTCGACCTGCACGCCGTACCCGCCGTTCCCGCGCATCACCACGGCGGCGACGGCGTCCCCGAACAGGCCGTTGGAGAGCAGCGAGCCGACGCCGAGGTCGGTCGGCTGGTAGCAGAGCGAGCAGAACTCGCAGGCGACGATCAGCACGTTGGCGCCCGGGTAGGCGCGGCAGAAGTCGTGCGCCCGGTTGACGGCGGCTCCGCCGGCCGCGCAGCCGAGCTGGGCGATCGGCACCTGGCGGGTGTCGGAGCGGAAGCCCATGGTGTTGATCAGCCAGGCGGTCATCGACGGCATCGTGAAGCCGGTGCAGGACACGTAGACGATCAGGTCGATGTCCCGGGCGGTCAACTCGCCGTGAGCGAGGGCACGTTCGACCACCTCGGGGACGCGCCGCTTGGCCTCGCGCTCGTACACCTCGTTGCGGACGGTGAAGCCCGGGTGGGTGAGGGTCCGCTCGATCGGCTGGACCAGGTGCCGGGTGCGCACCCCGGTGTTCTCGATCAGTCGCAGTGCCAGGCCGAGTCGGGGGTGTCCGGCGTGCAGGCTGCGGGCCAGGTCGAGGGTCTCGTCGAGGGTGATGACGTGCTCGGGCACGGCGATCGCCGGGCGGCAGAGAGTTGCCATGGTGTGGGTCTCCCCAGTGCTGCGGGAACGGTGGGTCGGGGGGAGTGGGCTACCAGGCAACCGGCAGGGTGCGCGGGAAGCGCCAGATCGAGCCGGAGTTCCAGTCGAGTTCGGCGGGCTCGACGGCCAGCCGCAGGCCGGGGAAGCGGCGCAGCAGGGTGCCGATGGCGACCTGTAGCTCCATCCGGGCCAGGTGGGAGCCGAGGCAGTGGTGCTGGCCGTACCCGAAGGCCATGTGGGTGGGCGCGCCGCGGTCGAGGTCCAGCTCGTCGGGGCGCTCGTAGACGGCCGGGTCCCGGTTGGCGGTGAGGTAGGAGACGTGCACGGCCTCGCCGGCCCGGATCCGCACGCCGCCGAGCTCGACGTCCTCGGTGGCGACCCGGGCGATGCCGACGCCCTGGCGGAACGGGATGAAGCGCAGCAGTTCCTCCAGGGCGCGCGGCAGCATCTCCGGCTGGGCGCGCAGCTTGGCGAGCTGTTCGGGGTGGGTGAGCAGGGTGTGGGTGAGGTTGCCGAGCTGGTAGGTGCTGGTGTCGTGGCCGGTGACCAGCAGGACCATCGCCATGACGGTCAGTTCGTCCGGTTCGAGCAGCTCGTCGCCGTCGCGGGCGGTGGCGAGGGCGCTGATCAGGTCCTCGCGGGGGTGCGCCCGGCGTTCGGCGGTCAGCTCGGTGAAGTAGGCGCGCAGGGCGGTCTTGGCGGCCTCCTGGCCGTCCCGGCTGCCGGGGCCCATCCGCATCATCGCCACGGCGTGGCCGCGCAGTTCGGCGCGGTCGGCGGCGGGGATGTCCAGCAGTTCGCAGATGGTGGTGAGCGGGAGGCGGTCGGCGAGGAAGTGCATGAGGTCGGCGGGGGCGCCGTGCTCGGTCATCTCGTCGAAGTAGCCGTCGACGGTCCGCTGGGTGGCCGGGCGCATCCGTTCGACCTGGCGGTTGGTGAAGCCCTGGGCGACCAGCCGGCGCAGCCGGTTGTGGGCGGGCGGGTCCATCAGGTTGATCGCCTCGGCCTGGGCGATCGGGGCGGGCGTCATCCGGGGCAGGTCGCGGCCGATGCCCGCGGCGCGGCTGAACCGGCGGTCGGTGGTGACGACCCTGACGTCCTCGTAGCGGGTGGCCAGCCAGGCCTCGCCCTCGCCGTGCGGCAGCCGGATCCTGGCGACCGGGGCCTCGGTGAGCAGTCGCTTCAGGAGGGGGTCGAACTCCAGGCCGTCGGTGTGGTGGAAGGGGCAGTCCCACACGGTGGGGTTGGTGGTCACGGGCCGGTCCAAGGGTTGTCGGCATGCCGGGGGGTGGCGCCCGAGCTGGAGGTCGGGTTCGGGCGTGGACATGCAGATGGTGCCCCATGAACTGGCAGAAAGGGGAATTCTGTGAAGAGTTAACTCCAAGGAGTGAGATTCGGATGATAGTCACGCGAATTGGGGCACAGAGACGACGAGTTGACGGTCAGCCGCCGCCCGGCGCGACCAGCCCGGTCTCGTAGGCGAGGACCACCGCCTGCGCCCGGTCGCGCAGGTTCAGCTTGGCGAAGATCCGGGCCACATGGGTCTTCACCGTCGACTCGCTGAGCGTGAGTTCGCGCGCCAGCTCGGTGTTGGACAGCCCGCGCCCGAGCAGTGCGAGCACCTCCGCCTCGCGCGGGGTGAGCGGGGCGAGGTCGCGGTGCAGCGGCGGGCCGTCGGCGCCCGGGGCCGGGCGCGGCGCGCCGGCCGCGAAGCGCTCCACCAGTCGACGGGTGATCGAGGGTGCGAGCAGCGCGTCCCCGGTGTCCACCAGCCGTACGGCGGCGGCGAGATGGGCCGAGGTGACGTCCTTGAGCAGGAAGCCGCTGGCCCCGGCGGACAGCGCGGCGTAGACGTAGTGGTCCAGGTCGAAGGTGGTCAGCATGATCACCCGACAGCCGGGCACCTGCGCCAGGATGTGCCGGGCGGCCTCCAGGCCGTCCATGGTGGGCATCCGGATGTCGAGCAGCGCCACGTCCGGGCGGTGCAGCACGGCGGCGGCCACCGCCTCGGCGCCGTCGGAGGCCTCGGCGACCACGTCGATGCCGCGCGCGGTGAGGATCATCCGGAAGCCGGTGCGGACCAGTTCCTGGTCGTCGGCGATCACCACCCGCGGCCGGCGCTCCCGCTCCTGCCCGTTCCCCTGCTCCTGCTCCTGCTCCGGCTCGTGCCCGTGCTCCACGTGTCCCTGCCCCCGTCCCCGTCCCTGCTCCATGGTCCCCTCCGTCACGGCCGGTCCAGCGGGATCCGGGCGCGGACCCGGAAGCCGCCGCCGAGCCGGCGCCGGGCGTCCAGGTCCCCGCCGTACACCGCGACGCGCTCGCGCAGGCCGAGCAGCCCGCGCCCGGTGCCGTCCGCCCGCTCCCGCGCGGGGGCGGGTGCCGATCCGGAGAGCACGCTCGGGCCGCTGTTGAGCACCTCCACCCGCAGGTAGTGGTCCGCGTAGCGCACCGTCACCTCCGCCGTCACCCCGTCCCCGTGCTTGAGCGCGTTGGTCAGCGCCTCCTGGACGATCCGGTACGCCGTCACGTCGATGCCGCCGGGCAGTGGCCTCGGCTCGCCGGAGATCCGCACCTCGACCGGCAGCCCGGCGAAGGCGAACCGGTCGATCAGCGGGCTCAGTCGGCCCAGGCTGGGCTGCGGAGCGAAGTCGTCCGCGGCCGGCTCCTCGCCGCCGTCCGCGGCGGGGGCGAGCAGGCCCAGCAGGTGGCGCAGTTCGGTCATCGTGTCCCGCCCGGCGGCCTCGACCGCGGCCATCGAGGCCGCCGCCTCCTGCGGCATGGTGGCCAGCACCTCGCGCGCGGCCCCGGCCTGCACCACCATCAGGCTCACGTTGTGGCTCACGATGTCGTGCAACTCCGCGGCGATCCGGGCCCGTTCGGCGTCCACCGCCGTCCGGGCGGCGCTCTCCCGCTCCCGTTCCAGCAGCCAGCCGCGCTCGCCGATGGCCGCCCGGTGCAGCCGCCGCGCCCGGGCGAGTGCCACCGCCAGCCAGCCGGCCGCCGTGCTCGCCGCACCGGCCGTCGCGACGGCCGCCCATTCCCACCCCGTTGCCCACACGACGTCAGCTTCCCAGCTCACGGCATGATCCACATCATCCGGGGGTGCCGCCCCCGTACATCCCGGGTACTACGGCCGCCCTCGGTTACACCCGGGGTGGGACGTGCCCGCGACGGCCCCGCGCCTACCGTCGTCCACCATGAGCAACGACCACGACGGGACCACCCGGCCGGACGACGCGCAGGTCGTCGTCGAGCTGTCCGGGGTGCACAAGGAGTTCGGCGACGCCAAGGCGCTCGCCGGCGTCGACCTGCGGATCCGCGCCGGCGAGGCGGTCGCCGTGATGGGCCCCTCGGGGTGCGGCAAGTCCACCCTGCTGAACATGGTGGCCGGGCTGGACCGGCCCACCGCCGGCACCGTCCGGGTCCAGGGGCAGGACCTCGGGGGGCTGAACGAGAACGGCTTGGCCCTGTTCCGCCGCCGCCACATCGGCATGGTCTTCCAGTTCTTCAACCTGATCGACGACCTCCCCGCCCTCGACAACGTCGCCCTGGCCGCCCAGCTGACCGGCACCAGCGCCCGCCAGGCCCGCCGCCGGGCCCTGGAGCTGCTGGACGAACTCGGCGTCGCCCACCGCAAGGACGTCTACCCGGCCACGCTCAGCGGTGGCGAGCGCCAGCGCGTCGCGGTGGCCCGGGCGCTGATGAACCGCCCCGCCCTGCTGCTCGCCGACGAGCCCACCGGCGCCCTGGACAGCCGCTCGGGCGAGCAGGTGATGGACCTCCTGATCGACCTCAACCAGATCGGGCAGACCCTGCTGATCGTCACCCACGACCCGGCCCTGGCCACCCGCTGCGCCAGCCGGCTGGTCGAGGTGGCGGACGGCCGGGTGGCGCACGACCGGATGCTGGAGCCGCAGTCATGACCGGAGCCGTGTGGCGCGCCTCCCGGGCGGCCGTGAAGCGCCGCCGGGTGCAGACCGTCGTGATCGGCCTGGTCGTCTTCTGCTCCACGACGACCGTGCTGCTCGCCCTCGCGGTGATCAGTGCCGCCCGGGCCCCCTTCGACGAGGCGTTCTCCCGGCAGCGCGGCGCCCACGTCGTCGCGACCTTCGACCCGGCCGGGGCCTCGGCGGAGCAACTGGCCGCCACCGCCCACCGGCCGGGCGTCGAGGCCGCCGCCGGGCCGTTCGACCAGGCCGTGGTGGAGATCCCCACCGACTGGGTCGGCAGCCCGCCCGGCGCGCTGACCCTGGTCGGCCGGTCCGACCCGGCCGGCCCGGTGGACCGGGTGGAACTGCTGGGCGGCCGCTGGGCCACCAAGCCCGGCGAGGTGGTCGTCAACGAGCCGTTCGGCGGCTTCCCGTCCGAGTACCTGGACTACCCGCTGCCCATCAGCGGCGGTCCGACGCTCACCGTCGTCGGCTACGCCACCAGCATGAGCAAGAGCGCGGGCGGCTGGGTCACCCCCGAACAGGCGGCCGCCCTGCACCCCACCGCCCGGCAGATGCTCTACCGGTTCTCCGACGCCTCCGACGAGCAGCGGCTCACCTCCGCCATGGCCACCGCCACCGAGGGCCTGCCGAAGGACGCGCTCACCAACGTGCAGTCGTACCTGGTGCTCAAGGACGCCTTCTCCGCGGGCGCCGACGCCTACCTGCCGCTGATGACGGTCTTCGGCGTGCTCGGCCTGGTGGTCGCCGCGCTGATCGTCGGCAACGTGGTGAGCGGCGCGGTCGTCTCCGGCTACCGGCACATCGGTGTGCTGAAGGCGATCGGCTTCACCCCGCGGCAGGTGGTCACGGTCTACCTGACCATGGTCTCGGTGCCCGCCGTCGCCGGCACCGTCCTCGGCACGGCGGCCGGCTGGCTGGCGGCCCACCCGATCCTGCAATCCGCCTTCTCCGGGATCACCACCGGCACCGCCGTGATCGAGCCGGTCGGCTGGCTGCCCGCCGCCACCCTGGTCAGCGTTCCGCTGCTGGTCCTCCTCGCCGCGCTGCTCCCCGCCTCGCGCGCCCACCGGCTCTCCGCCGCCCAGGCCATCTCGGCCGGCAGCGCGCCGCGCACCGGACGCGGGCTGAAGGTCCAGCGGTGGCTGAGCGGCATCCGCCTGCCGCGCGCCGTCAGCCTCGGCCTCGGTCAGCCCTTCGCCCGCCCCGGCCGCACCGCGCTGACCATGTCGGCGATCGTGCTCGGCGTGCTCACCGTCACCGTGACGTCCGGTCTGGCCGGCACCCTGACCAGACTGGCGGACCACGAGGACGGCAGCACCCACGTGAGGGTGCAGACCGCCCACTTCTCGGGCGGGAAGACCGAGCCCCGGCTCACCCCCGCCCAGACCGAGGCGATGCTGCGCTCCACCCCCGGAGCCGAACGGTTCCACGTCCGCGGGCTGGTCACGGTCGGCCTGGTCGGCTACACCCAGCCGGCCTTCGCCAACTTCTACGGCGGTGACGACCTCGAGCAGGAGATGCAGCGCCAGGTGGTCAGGGGCCGCGCCGCGACCGGGCCGAACGAGATCGAGGCCGGGCCGTCCTTCCTCCGGGAGCACGGCCTCGAACTCGGCGACCGGCTCACCCTGCTCCTGGACGGCCGGCGGCTGACCGTCACGGTCGTCGGCGAGGAGATCCAGGGCAACGCCCGGGCCTTCTCGTCCACCGACGTCACCAGGGCCGCGCTCACCGACGACCCGCACGCGGTCGAGTACGAGGTGACGCTCGCCGAAGGCGCCGACGCCGAGGCGTACCAGCGGGCGGTGACGGCCGCCGACCCGAGCCTCTCGGCCAAGGTGTTCGCGCCCGACCCGACCGGCCCGGTCGTCGCGGTCGTCAGTTTCGCCACGATCTTCACCGTCCTGCTGTCGGTGGTCGCCGCGCTGGGCGTCTTCAACACCCTGCTGCTCACCATCCGCGAGCGCCGCCGGGACCTCGGCATGCTCAAGTCGATCGGGATGACGCCCCGGCAGGTGGTGGCGATGACGATCACCTCGGTGACCTGGCAGGGCGTGGTCAGCGCGGCGATCGGCGTCCCGGCCGGGATCCTGGCGCACCGGCTGCTCATCGAGAACGTCGGGAGCATCGTCTTCCCGGAGCGGCTGATCGACGTCTGGGACGCCCCGCTGCTCACCGGCCTCGCCTTCGCGGGCGTCGCGATCGCCGTCCTCGGCGCGCTCGTCCCGGCCCGCTCGGCGGCCCGGCTGCCGATCGCCGAGGTGCTGCACAACGAGTGACCGCGCGCGGCGGTGACGGACGGACGGCCGGTCGGGCACCCCGACCGGCCGTCCCCCTTGTTCCAGCTTGCCGAATCGTCCGCCGCGTGCGTCACTCTGCTGACACCTGCTCAGTCCCCGGTGTGAGGACGCCTATCATCGCGCCATGGCCACCGCTGAGCTGATCCGCATCGTCTCCCGCTCCTCGCCCATGGCGCTCGCCCAGGTCGAGCGGGTCCGCACCGAACTCGCCGCCCTGCAGCCGGGCCTGCGCACCGAGGTGGTGCCCGTCACCACCTCGGGCGACCGCTGGACGGGTGATCTCGCCCAGCTCGGCGGCAAGGGCGCCTTCACCAAGGAGGTCGACGCCGCACTGCTCGCCGGAGAGGCCGACGTCGCCGTCCACTGCCTCAAGGACGTCCCCGCCGACCGCCCGCTGCCGGCCGGGACCGTCTTCGCCGCCTACCTGCGCCGCGACGACATCCGCGACGCCCTCGTCCACCCCGGCGGCCTGCCGCTGGCCGCACTCCCGCCCGGCACCCGGATCGGCACCTCCTCCGTCCGCCGGGTCGCCCAGCTCGCCACCTCCCACCCCCACCTGGAGTGCGTCCCGATCCGCGGCAACGCCAACAGCCGGCTCGCCAAGCTGGACGCCGGGGACGTCGACGCCCTGCTGCTGGCCGCCTCCGGCCTGGAGCGGATCGGCGAGCAGGGGCGGATCACCGAGGTGCTCGGCATCGAGGCGATGTGCCCGCCGATCGGCGCCGGCATCCTCGTCCTGCAGTGCCGCGAGGGCGACACCGCGACCATCGAGGCGGTCACCGGCCTCGGCCACCACGACACCTGGCGCGAGGCGGCGGCCGAGCGGATGTTCCTGCACGCGCTCCAGGGCCACTGCAACAGCCCGATCGCCGGCTACGCCAGGGCCGAGCGGGACGGCCGCCTCTCGCTGCGCGGCCGCGTCTTCACCCCGGACGGCAAGCAGGTGCTGGACGCCCACGAGTGGGCGGGCGCCCTCAGCCCGGAGGACCTCGGGACCTCGGTGGCACTGGCGCTCAAGCGGCAGGGCGCGCAGGAGCTGATCTCCTCGATCCCGCACTGACCGGGCCTTCGGGCCAGGGGGCGCTGCGTCGCTCTCCGCGCTGCTCTGCGGCGCGGTGCCCGTGCGGTGGCGGCCCGGAAGTTTTCCCCGCCCCGGGTGAGAACCGGGCGGGTGCCCGGGGCGTCCGTTTGAGGCGTGATCAGTGCGGTGCTCGGCGGAATGCCGATGTTCTGGCCCGGGCTGCTGCTCTCGCTGGTGCCCGCGGCCTTGTTGAACCGGCCGGTGGGGCGGTTGCTGCGGGCCCACTGGGCGGTGGGCTTCGTGCTGCTGCTCGGCCTCGGCGGGGTGGTCGTGGCGACGCTGCTGCCGGACGCCTTCCGGCTGTCGGAGGGGGCCGTCCGGCACTGTGCCGTGGAGGGCGGCCGGCCGCGCTCGCCGTACGAGCTGCTGCACGTGCGGCACATCGAGCTGAAGCTGGCGACCTACGCCCCGGTCGGCTTCGCGGCCGCGCTGGCGGGCACCCGGCGGCGGGCGGTGGTGGCGCTGCTGGGTGCGGCGGCGCTGCCGTTCGTGGTGTCGGCGGTGCACTACGCGGTGCCGGCGATCGGGCGGGCGTGTGACGTGCAGGACGTCTGGGACGGGGTGCAGGGGATCGCCCTGGGGGCGGCGGTGGGGCTGGTGGCCGGGCCGCTGGGACGGGCGGTGCGGGCGCGTTCGCGCGCGGTCTGAACCGGCCGAACCGTCTGAACTACCGGTCGAGCAGCGGGAAGAGCCGGGCGACGGCGGCGACCGGTCGCGCCCCGGCCGGCCGGGCGGCCGGGGCGGCCTCGCGGCCCCGGTAGCGGGCGAGGACCTGGCGGACGGCCTCGCCGACGGCGGTCATTTCCTCGGGCGTCAGGTAGACGACGGCGCTGAAGGCCTCGTCCTGCTGCCACTCGGCGGGGGCCTCGGCGCGCCGGGCGAGCCAGCGCTGGTGGCTCTCGTCCTCCAGACCGCGCGCCAGTTCGCCGAACTCCGCTTCGCCGGAGGGCGGCCGGGTGGCCGGAAGCCGCCACGGCCGGGCCCGCCCGTCGGTGGCCGGGGCCTCCTCGATCAGCCCGTACCGGGCCAGCTGCCGCAGGTGGAACGAGCACAGCCCCGAGCTGAGGCCGAGCCGGGTGGCGGCCTCGGTGGAGGTGACGGTTCCCTGCGTGGCGAGCAGTTCCAGCAGTGCGGTGCGGACGGCGTGCTCGGGGAGGGGGCCGGTTCTGACGAGGTCTTCGGTCACTTTGCAAAGTCTGCTACTTTGCAAAGTCGACAGCAAGTCCATCGAGGGAGTGCCCGTGTCCGAGCTTCGCGACCGCCCGACCGTCCTGCGGATCACCGAGGTGGGCGAGGAGATCCTGCACCGCCCCTGCCGGGCGGCCACCGAGGAGGACTTCGGCAGCGAGCACCTGGCCCGGCTGATCGACGACATGTTCGCCACCATGCACGTCGCCGACGGCTGCGGCCTCGCCGCCAACCAGGTGGACGTGGACCTTCGCCTGTTCGTCTACGACTGCCCCGACGACGACGGCGTCCGGCACACCGGCCACATCCTCAACCCGGTGGTCGACGAGCAGGACCCCGGGCGCGCGCTCATCGAGGAGACCGAAGGCTGCCTCTCCGTTCCCGGAGCGAACACCAAGCTCGCGCGCCCCGCCCGGACCGTCGTGCGCGGGGTCAACCAGCACGGGGAGTCCGTCACGATCGAAGGCACCGGCTACTTCGCCCGCTGCCTCCAGCACGAGACCGACCACCTCGACGGCGGGCTGTACATCGACCGACTCTCCGCCCGCGACCGCAAGCGGATGCTCAAGCAGACCGCCGACCGACGGGAGAAGGTCTTCGCCGAGCGCGCCGCCAAGGCCGCCAAGCTGGCCCGATGAGCGAGCCCGACCACCTCGCCGCCGTCCGCGAGTCGTACGACACCGTCGCCGCCGACTACCTCCGCCTCGTCGTCCCGCCCGAGGGCATGGACCCGGTGTCCCGGGCGATGCTCGCCGCCTTCGCGGAACTGGTGCGGGAGTCGGGCGGCGGCGAGGTCGCGGACCTCGGCTGCGGGCCGGGTCGGGTGACGGCGTACCTGCGCGGCCTGGGGGTGTCGGCCTTCGGGGTGGACGTGTCCGGCGGGATGATCGCCCTCGCCCGCCGGGCGTACCCCGGACTGCGCTTCCTGCGGGGCTCGATGGCCGACCTCGACCTCCCCGACGGCGCCCTCGGCGGCATCCTCGCCTGGTACTCCGTCCACCACACCCCGGTCGAGCAACTGCCGTCGTTGTTCGCCGAGTTCCACCGCGTGCTGGCGCCCGGCGGCCACCTCCTCCTCGGCGGCCACGCCGGCGAGCCCCAACTGCTGCGCCCGGCATGGTCGTACGGGCATCCGGTCTCGTACGCCTCGCACCTCGTCCCGGTCGGGCGCCTCGTCGAGCTCCTCGAAGGGGCCGGCTTCGCCGTCACCACCAGGCTCGAACAGCCCGACCCGAAACGGGAAGGCCGCTCCTACGTCTGCCTGCTGGCCATGCCCGCCGCCGAGAGGCACGCCGCCGGCTGAGTCACCTGGGGGCACGGGGGACGACTACGCAGACCTCTACCTCGTCTACGAGCGGGCCGACCAGGACCGGAAGAACCCGATCGCGGGCATCCGCATCCTCGTCGGGGACGAGAAGCCGCCCGAGGGCTACCAGAAGATCCTGCTGGACCTCAACAAAGGTGCTTCCGACGCGGATACGGGCAACTCCAATCCGCTCTTCATGGCCGTGACCCGTGAGAAGGGCAAGGGCCGCAAGGCCATCGAGGACCTGGTGATCACGACCTGGTTCAAAGACGACAAGAGGAGAGCGTCAGCGGCTGATCCACGCCGGGCCGGACCCGTACAGGGTGGACCTGTCGGGTGGGGGCCGGGGGCCGCCGGTACGCCAACGGCCCGCCGCCGGGAAGGCGGTGGGCCGTTGAGGGGAGGTCTTTGCGTCAGACCTCGGTGGTGGCGGCGAACTTCACGAACGCCCCCCACGCGGCCGGCTCGAAGGCCAGCTGGGGGCCGCTCTTGTCCTTGGAGTCACGCACGAGGACGGTGCCGGGGGTCTCGGCGACCTCGATGCACTGGGAGTCCTCGTTGGTGCTGTAGCTGCTCTTGAACCACGCCAGCTCGGCCATGCCTACCGCTCTCCCAGAATCGCTTCGATCAGGGCCAGGGACTCCTTCAGCCCCAGGGCCTGGGCCCGGATACTGCTGTACCGTGCGGCCATATTACGGACTTCCACCGGATCCGTGATCAGACGGTTCACGTGCTGCACCGAGACGTAGCCGATCTGCGGACGATTGGGCGGGGTCAGCAGCGTGAACGAGCCACTCATGCCCGCGTGGTTCATCCGGTCGAGCGGCATGATCTGGAGTTCGGGGCCCCGCATCTGCCCCATCTTGAGCAGGTGGTGGAGCTGCTCCTTGTGCACGTCCCACCCGCCCAACGGGCGCCGCAGCACGCTCTCGTCGATCACCCAGGTCACCACCGGCAGGGGCCAACGGGTCAGGATCTCCTGGCGGGCGAGTCGCGCCGCCACCCACTCGTCGATCTGCTCGGGCGCGAGGATCGGCCGCCGCATCTCGTACAAAGCACGGATGTACGCCTCGGTCTGGAGTAGCCCCGGGATCACCATCGTGGCGTGCTCGTGGATCTCGATGGCCCGGTTCTCCTCCGACGTGAAGGCCTTGGAGAAGGCCGGATGGCGCTCACTCACCCGGACCTTCGCCTTCATCACGTCGTCCGCGATGACCCGCAACGCGCCACCGGCGTTGATGATCGGGTCCACCTTCGTCAGGAACTCGATCCGCGCCGTCCGCACCCCCCGCTCCATCGCGCCGATCTGGTCCTCGCTGTAGCCGGTCAGCTTGGCCAGCTCCTTCTGCGTGATCCCGGCCCGCTCGCGGAAGTGCTTGATCAGCTTGCCCACCGCGCTGTAGAACTCCGCGACCCCGTCGGAGTTCTCCGCCGTCTCACCGTCATCGAAGACGGTGCGCTCAACGCCACTCACGACAATCACCCCTTTCGATCGATTGATCCGGGCCACCCGACTCGGCGACCCTCCGTTCCCGTACAGGCACTCTCCGTGCCCGCCGGGTTCCTGGTCAGGGTAGTTCCGCCCCGCCACGCTTTCTCCCATGACGACCGAAATCCCCCTCGACAACCCCCGGTCCCGTACCGCCCTCTTTGTCGCCTCCCCCAAGGGCGCTGCCTTCTGCCGTCGCCTGGCGAGGCGCCAACTCGCCGACTGGGGGCTGCACTCCACGCACACCGAGCCCTTCCACTGCGCGCTCCTGATCGTCGCGGAGCTGGCCGCCAACGCGATCACGCACGGACGCATTGCGGGGCGCGGGTTCGAGCTTCACCTCTCGCTCACCACCTCCGTGCGCCGGGGCACCACCTTGCGCATCGAGATCAGCGACCCCCGGGGTGACAGGCTCCCCGTCCTCCCCGCCGTCCACACCCCCAACGCGCAGACCGGGCGCGGTCTCACCCTCATCGACGCCCTCTGCGACCGCTGGGGCACCATCCCCCGCCACCCCAACTCCAAGACCGTCTGGGCCGAACTCGACCTCGCCCCTGCCGCTCCCACCACCCCCGACGTCCCCTGAACCCCGCCATACCGGGGGCCACGCCACCCCGTGAACCGCTGAGGAGTGGGGGGTCGGGGCGGCCCCCGTGCCACCCCACCACCCAGCCCCCGGCCGGCGGGCCGGGCGGCGGACGCGGGGGGGGGGCCAAACCCCCCG
>NZ_JBEXWT010000149.1:0-14173 GCF_040629945.1 Kitasatospora sp. NPDC005856
CTCTACACCCCCCAGGAGCCCGCGTGTTCGGCAACTACCTGATCGGCCTGCGCGAAGGCCTCGAAGCCAGCCTGGTCGTCTGCATCCTGATCGCCACGAGCACCAAGGCGGCCCCCTCGGCGGCACCGTCCGGGAAGGCCTCGGCGACGCCCTCCGCGGGCGCCTCCGGCACCCCGTCCGCGACGCCCACCGAGAACCCCAACTGCGATGTGGACGCCCGGAGTCTGACCGCCGGCGCCCCCGCCCCCGGGCACGTCGTCCCGGAGCAGAACTGGACCCTGAAGACCAGCCGGCTCGCCCTGCACGGCGCGGCCTTCCACGGTGTCTACGACGTGAAGACCCCGACCGGGAGCAAGCGGGTCCTGAAGTTCGTGGTCGACAGCGTGGACATCGACAATCTCGATATGTCGACCCTGGAGGGAAACGGCGTCACCTTCCACGTCCAGGGCGGCCCCGGTACGACCTCGACCATGCGCAGCGGCCCGGTCACCATGTACGTGGAGCGGCTGTCCGGCCACCTCTCCAAGGTGCTCGGCCTGCCGATCCTGATCGACCTGGGCGAGATCACCCTCACCCCGGACACCCTGCCGCGCTGGCTGTACGACCTGATCGGCGCCATCCCGATCCCGCTGGACCTGGAGCTGACCGGCGTCACCGCCAAGCAGGCCGGCCAGTTCGGCGGCACCCTGCACATCCCCGGGATGCACCTGTTCAACGACGACGCCCCGTACAGCGACAAGTAGCCGACGCCGCAAGGACCGTGGGGCGGCCCTCCGGAAGGAGGACCGCCCCACGGCGCGTCGGGAAACGCCCGGCGGATCTCCGCCGGGCGGGTGCTCACTCGCTCCCGGTGCCCAGGTGGTGCACCTGCACCATGTTGGTGGTGCCGGGGATGCCGACCGGGACGCCGGCGGTGACGATGACGGTGTCGCCCTCGCCGAGCCGGCGCATCTTCAGCAGCTCCCGGTCGACCTGCGCGACCATCGCGTCCGTGGTGGCCACCTGCTCCGTCACGTACGCCTCGACGCCCCAGCTCAGCGAGAGCTGGTTGCGGGTGGCGGTGTCCGGGGTGAAGGCGATCACCGGGATCGGCGAGCGGTAGCGGGACAGCCGGCGGGCGGTGTCACCGGACTTGGTGAAGGCGACCAGCGCCTTGCCGTCCAGGAAGTCGCCCAGCTCGCACGCGGCGCGGGCGACCGAGCCGCCCTGGGTGCGCGGCTTGCGGCCCGGGTTGAGCGGCTGGAGGCCCTGGGAGACCAGTTCCTCCTCGGCCTTCTCGCAGATCCGGCTCATGGTGCGGACGGTCTCGACCGGGTACTTGCCGACGCTCGACTCGGCGGACAGCATGACCGCGTCGGCGCCGTCCAGGATGGCGTTGGCGACGTCGGAGACCTCGGCGCGGGTCGGGCGCGAGGCGTGGATCATCGACTCCATCATCTGGGTGGCGACGATGACCGGCTTGGCGTTGCGGCGGGCCAGGGTGATCAGCTGCTTCTGGACCAGCGGCACCCGCTCCAGCGGGTACTCCACGGCGAGGTCGCCGCGGGCGACCATGATGGCGTCGAAGGCGAGGACGATCTCCTCCATGGCCTCGACGGCCTGCGGCTTCTCGATCTTGGCGATGACCGGCACCCGGATGCCGACCTCGTCCATGACCTCGTGGACGTCCTTGATGTCGTCCGCGTTGCGGACGAAGGACAGGGCGATCATGTCGACGCCCAGGCGCAGCGCGAAGCGCAGGTCGTCCTTGTCCTTCTCGGACAGGGCGGGCACGTTCACGGCCGCGCCGGGCAGGTTGATGCCCTTGTTGTTCGAGAGCACGCCGCCCTCGATCACCACGGTCTTCACCCGCGGGCCGTCGACGCTGACGACCTCCAGGGCGATGACCCCGTCGTTGATCAGGATCGGGTCGCCGGGCTTCACGTCGCCGGGCAGGCCCTTGTAGGTGGTGCCGCAGATGTGCTGGTCACCGGGGACGTCCTCGGTGGTGATGGTGAACTCGTCGCCGTTGTCGACGGTCACCGGGCCGTTGGCGAAGGTCGCCAGACGGATCTTCGGACCCTGGAGGTCGGCAAGGACGCCGATGGCCTTGCCGGTGTCCTCCGAGACCTGGCGGACCTTGCGGTACCGCTCCTCGTGGTCCGCGTGGTTGCCGTGGCTCATGTTCAGTCGGGCGACGTTCATGCCCGCTTCGACGATGGCCTTCAGCTGTTCGTAGGAGTCCGTGGCCGGACCCAGGGTGCAGACAATTTTCGCTCGGCGCATATGGATCAGTCTATCCGTTCGTGTTATAGGTGCATTCGGTACGCACCGGGAGGAATCGCCGACGAAAAGTTCCGAGGAGTGAGACGATTCCGTGTCAGTCCTCGGACTCCCGGCGTTCCCGGTGCACCAGCGCGAAGGCCTGTCGGGCGATCTCCAGCTCCTCGTCGGTGGGCACCACGGCGACCGCCACCCGGGCGTACTCGGACGAGATGATCCGGGCCTCGCCGGACCGCACCGAGTTCAGCTCCGGGTCGACGGCGATGCCCAGTTCCTCCAGTCCCGCGGTGGCCGCCGCGCGCACCGGCGCCGCGTTCTCCCCGACGCCGGCGGTGAACGCGATCGCGTCCACCCGGCCGAGCACCGCGTAGTAGCCGCCGATGTACTTGCGCAGCCGGTGGACGTACGCGTCGAACGCCAGCTTCGCGTCCGCGTCCCCCTCGTCCGCGCGGCGCATGATCTCGCGCATGTCGTTCTCGCCGCACAGCCCGCGCAGGCCGCTGCGGCGGTTGAGCAGGTCGTCGATCTCGTCCACGGACAGGCCGCCCACCCGGTGCAGGTGGAAGACCACGCCGGCGTCGACGTCGCCCGAGCGGGTGCCCATGACCAGGCCCTCCAGCGGGGTCAGGCCCATCGAGGTGTCCACGCAGCGGCCGCCGGCGACCGCCGAGGCGGAGGCGCCGTTGCCCAGGTGCAGCACGATCACGTTGACCTCGGCCGGGTCCTTGCCGAGCAGCCGGGCGGTGGCCCGCGAGACGTACTGGTGCGAGGTGCCGTGGAAGCCGTAGCGGCGCACCCGGTGCTGGTCGGCGACGCTCCGGTCGATCGCGTACCGGGCCGCGTACTCGGGCATCGAGGCGTGGAAGGCGGTGTCGAAGACGGCCACCTGGGGGAGGTCGGGGCGCAGCGCGCGGGCCACCTCGATGCCGGTGATGTTGGCCGGGTTGTGCAGCGGGGCGACCGGGATCAGCCGGCGGATCTCCGTGAGCACCTCGTCGGTGATCACGGTCGGCTCGGTGAAGCGCAGTCCGCCGTGCACCACCCGGTGGCCGACCGCGGCCAGCTCGGGGGAGTCCAGCCCGAGGCCGTCGGCGGACAGCTCCTCGGCGACGGCCTTGAGCGCGGCGGAGTGGTCCGGGAAGACCTGGACGCTCTCGCGCGCCTCGCCGCCGCGCGGGGTGTGCGCCAGCCGGCCGGCGCTCTCGCCGATCCGCTCGACCAGCCCGGAGGCCAGCCTCGCCCCGTCCAGCATGTCGATCAGCTGGTACTTCACCGACGAGGAGCCGGCGTTCAGAACGAGAACGCGAGTGCCATCGCTCATGCCTGCGGCTCCTTGCTGTCCGGCGTGCGGTCCTGCGACTGGATGGCGGTGATCGCCACGGTGTTGACGATGTCCTGCACCAGCGCCCCGCGGGAGAGGTCGTTGACGGGCTTGCGCAGCCCCTGGAGCACCGGGCCGACCGCGACCGCGCCGGCCGAGCGCTGGACCGCCTTGTAGGTGTTGTTGCCGGTGTTGAGGTCCGGGAAGATCAGCACGGTGGCCCGCCCGGCCACCGGGGAGCCCGGCAGCTTGGTGGCCGCGACGTGGGCGTCCACCGCCGCGTCGTACTGGATCGGGCCCTCGACCAGGATGTCCGGGCGCAGCTCGCGGACCAGCTCGGTGGCCTTGCGGACCTTGTCGACGTCGGCGCCGGAGCCGGAGGTGCCGGTCGAGTAGGAGAGCATCGCGACCCGCGGCTCCACCCCGAACTGGGCGGCGGTGGCGGCGGACTGGATGGCGATGTCGGCCAGTTGCTGGGCGTCCGGATCCGGGTTGACGGCGCAGTCGCCGTAGACCAGCACCCGGTCGGCCAGGCACATGAAGAAGACCGAGGAGACGATCGCGGCGCCCGGCGAGGTCTTGATCACCTCGAAGGCGGGCCGGATGGTGGCGGCGGTGGAGTGCACCGCGCCGGAGACCATGCCGTCCGCGATGCCCTCCTGGACCATCAGGGTGCCGAAGTACGAGACGTCGGTGACCACGTCCAGGGCCAGCTCGACGGTCATCCCCTTGTGGGCGCGCAGCTTGGCGTACAGCTCGGCGAACTGGCGGCGCAGCGGGCTGGTGGCCGGGTCGACGATCCGGACCTGGGCCCGGTCGGCGCCCGGGTCTCCTCCGGCCCGGCGGTCGGCGGGTGCCCCCACCTGCGGCAGCTCGATGCCGGCGGCCGCTGCCTTGCGGCGGACGGCGTCCACCTCGCCGAGCAGGGTGAGGTCGCAGATGTTGCGGCGCAGCAGGATCTCGGCGGCGCGCAGCACCCGCTCCTCGGTGCCCTCGGGCAGGACGACGTGCCGACGGGCGCCACGGGCGCGCTCCAGCAGCTCGTGCTCGAACATCATCGGGGTGACCCGCTCGGACCGGTCGACCTCCATCAGATCGGTCAACTCGGCGGTGTCGACGTGCAGTTCGAACAGGCCGAGGGCGATCTCGGCCTTCCGGGGGCTGGCCGCGGTGAGCTTGCCCTCCAGATGGGTCAGATGGGCGGCGGTGGGCCAGCTGCCCTCGGGGACGACGGCGACCGGGGTGCCGGGGGCGAGCCGGGCGGCCAGTGCCATCACGTTGGGGCCGGGGTGCTGGCCGAGCGTCAGCAGCACGCCGGCGATCGGCGGGGCGCCGGCGGCGTGCGCGGCGAGCGAGCCGATCACCAGGTCGGCGCGGTCCCCGGGGGTGACGACCAGGGCGCCCTCGGTCAGCGCGTCCAGGAAGGTGGGCAGCATGGCGCCCCCGAAGACGTAGCCGCGCACGTCCCGGGCGAGCCCGGCGGCGTCCCCGATCAGCACCTCGGCGCCGGTCGCCTCGACCAGCTGTGCGACGGTGGGCGCGGCCAGGGCCGGCTCCTCCGGGATGACGTAGGAGGGGAGCGGCAGCTTCTCGGTGAGGGTGCGCTGGATCCGCTGCTTGGCGCCGGGGGTGACCCGGTTGGCGATCATCGCCAGGGTCTCGCAGCCGAGGTCGGTGTACGCGCGGTGGGCGCCCAGCACCTCGGCGATCACCGTGTCGGCGTCCTCGCCGTGCCCGCCGACCACCGGCAGTACGGCGGCGCCGAACTCGTTGGCCAGACGGGCGTTGAAGGCCAGTTCGTCCGGGATGCTGGTGTCGGCGAAGTCGGTGCCGAGCACCAGGACCGCCTGGCAGCGCCGCTCCAGCGCGTGGAAGCGGTCGACCAGGACGGAGACCAGTTCGTCCTGCCCCATGGCGGCCTGGAGCGCGGCGGCCTCCTCGTAGGTGAGGCCGTACAGCTCGGTGCTCGGCAGGTCGAGCCGGTAGCGGCCGCGCAGCAGCTCGACCACGTGGTCCGTGCCCGGGTGCCCGGGTGCGGCGGCGTGCACCAGCGGGCGGAACACCCCGACCCGGTCCACCTGGCGGGTGAGCAGTTCCATGACCCCGAGTTCGACCGCCTGGCGGCCGTCCCCCCGGTCGATACCGGTCACGTACACGCTGCGCGCCACGTGGGTGTCTCCGTCCCGTCGTCTCGGAAAGTGGTCATATCGACCATACCTTCGCACCCCGAACGGCCGTCCGCGAGCAGAACGGCGGGGTTCGGGCAAGGGGCGGAGGTCCCGCCCGGGGCCCGCCCGGCGGGGCGGGACCCCGGGGCCTGTCCGGCGGGGCGGGACCCCGGGGCCTGTCCGGCCGCGCGTGACTCCCGTCGCGCGCGGCCCCCGGCGGACGCGGCGCTCAGCGCGCGGGGCGGAGCCAGACGGTGGCGAGCGGGGGGAGGACCAGTTCGGCGGAGCGGGGCTGGCCGTCCCACTCCACCGGTTCGGCCTTGACCGGGTGGGAGTTGCCGACGCCGCTGCCGCCGTACTCCTCGGCGTCGGTGTTCAGCACCTCCTCCCAGAGCTGGTCGCGGCCCGCCAGCCGGGGCAGACCGACCCGGTGCCCGTGCCGGACGACCGGCGAGAAGTTGCAGACCGCGACCAGCGGCGAGCCGTCGGCCGCGTACCGGACGAAGGAGAGCAGGTTGTCCTCGGCGGCGCCGCCGTCGAGCCAGCGGAAGCCGTCCGGGACGGTGTCCAGCTCCCACAGCGCCGGGGTGTCGAGGTAGCGCCGGTTGAGGTCGCGGACCAGCCGCCGCACCCCGAGGTGGTCCTGGTGGGCCGGCCACTGCTCGTCGAGCACCCACCACTGCGGGCCCTGCTCGTGGTCCCACTCCGCGCCCTGGGCGAACTCCTGCCCCATGAAGAGCAGCTGCTTGCCCGGGTGGGACCACATGAAGCCCAGGTAGGCGCGGTGGTTGGCGCGCTGCTGCCACCAGTCGCCGGGCATCTTGGAGACCAGCGCCTGCTTGCCGTGCACCACCTCGTCGTGCGAGATCGGCAGGACGTAGTTCTCCGAGTAGGCGTACACCATCGAGAAGGTGATCTCGTTGTGGTGGTACCTGCGGTGCACCGGCTCCTTGGACACGTAGACCAGCGAGTCGTGCATCCAGCCCATGTTCCACTTCAGCCCGAAGCCGAGGCCGCCGGCGTCGGTGGGCCGGGTGACCCCGTCCCAGGCGGTGGACTCCTCGGCGACGGTGATCACGCCCGGGCAGCGCCGGTAGACGGTGGCGTTCATCTCCTGGAGGAAGGAGGCCGCGTCCAGGTTCTCCCGGCCGCCGTACTCGTTGGGCGTCCAGGAGCCGCCTTCGCGGGAGTAGTCGAGGTAGAGCATCGAGGCGACGGCGTCCACCCGCAGGCCGTCGATGTGGAACTCCTCGCACCAGTACACCGCGTTGGCGACGAGGAAGTTGCGCACCTCCTTGCGGCCGTAGTCGAACTCCAGCGTTCCCCAGTCCGGGTGCTCGGCGCGCAGCGGGTCGGCCGGCTCGTACAGCGGCTCGCCGTCGAAGCGGGCGAGCGCGAAGTCGTCCTTGGGGAAGTGCGCGGGCACCCAGTCGACGATGACCCCGATGCCGTGCCGGTGCAGGGTGTCCACCAGGTGGCGGAAGTCGTCGGGGCTGCCGAGCCGGGCGGTGGGGGCGTAGTAGCCGGACACCTGGTAGCCCCAGGAGCCGCCGAAGGGGTGCTCCATCACCGGCATGAACTCCACGTGGGTGAAGTTCAACTCCTTGAGGTAGCGCGGCAGTTCCTCGGCGATGGCGCGGTAGGTGGTGAGCTCCGGGCGCCAGGACGGCAGGTGCAGCTCGTACACCGACATCGGGGCCCGGTGGTGCGCGGCGCGGCCCCGGCGGGCCATCCACTCGCCGTCCTGCCACCGGTGGTCGGAGGAGGTGACCACCGAGGCGGTCCCGGGCGGGCACTGGGCGGCCCGGGCCAGCGGGTCGGCCTTGTCCAGCACCCAGCCCTGCCGGGTGTGCACCTCGTACTTGTAGGTGGCGCCCTCGGCCAGGCCGGGGACGAACAGCTCCCAGACCCCGGACGAGCCGAGCGAGCGCATCGGGTGCCCGGTGCCGTCCCAGTGGTTGAAGTCGCCGATCAGCCGCACCCCGGCGGCGTTCGGCGCCCAGACCGCGAAGGCGGTGCCGGCCACCGCGTCGACGGTGCGCACGTGCGAGCCGAGCGCCCGCCACAGCTGTTCGTGCCGGCCCTCGGAGATCAGGTGCAGGTCGAGCTCGCCGAGGGTGGGCGGGAAGCGGTAGCCGTCGTGCTGGCGCAGCGGCTCGCCGCCGGGGTACGTCACCAGCAGGGTGTAGTCCGGCGGATCGCCGCCGGCCACCAGGCCGGTGAACAGTCCGCCCTGCTGGTGGGTGAGTTCGGCCGGGCCCTGGGCGGTCTCGACGACCACCCGCTCGGCGAACGGGCGCAGCACCCGGATCGCCGTGCCGCCGAGCACCGGGTGCGCGCCGAGCAGGGCGTGCGGGTCGTGGTGCTGCCCGCCCACCAGCCGGTCGACCTCGGAGGGCGGCAGCGGCGCCTCGGGCAGCCGCAGCGCCCCGCCGGGGCCCGGGCGTCCGGCCTCGGGGGGGCGCCCGGCGGTGGGCCGGGGGGCGGCGGGGGGCTCCGAGGGGGCTCCGACGCCTTCCTCGTCCTCGGCCGCCCGGCGCGCCGCGCGCTCGTGGCCGGCGCGCCCTTCGGCCGCCCGCCCTTCGGCTGGGAGCGGTCCGGCCAGGAAGGTGGCCGGTACGGAGCGGGTGGGGCGGCCGGTCGGGTCGATCGGCGTCACGGCGGGGTCCTCCTGCGACGGGGGTGGGCGAACTCCTGCGGGCGGTACAGGACGGGCGGTACTGGACGGGGGACTGGACGGGGGACTGGGCGGGGACTGAACGGGGGGTGCGGGGACGGGCGGTACGGGACGGGGGTCAGACGGACAGGGCCAGCCGGTTGATCGCGGCCAGTGGGATCGGCAGCCAGCTCGGCCGGTGCCGGGCCTCGTACACCACCTCGTACACGGCCTTGTCGATCTCCAGCGCGCGCATCAGCTCCGGCGAGGCGGCCGGGTCGGCGCCACCGCCGGCCGTGTAGCCGGCGCAGTAGGCGGTGCGGTTGCGCTGGGCCCAGGCGGCGGCCAGGTGGGCCAGCTCCGGGTCGACCGGGCCGCCGGCCAGCAGGTGGGCGGCCGCGTAGTCGAAGGAGCGCAGCATCGCGGCGACGTCGCGCAGGGCCGGCTGCGGCTCGCGGCGCTCGTTGACCGATTTGGCCGGCTCGCCCTCGAAGTCCAGCAGCACCCAGCCGTGCGGGGTGCGCATCGCCTGTCCGAGGTGCAGGTCGCCGTGGATGCGCTGGACCGGCAGACCGTCCGGGTGGGCGTCGGCGAGCTGCTGGAAGGCGGCGCGCAGCGCGGCCCGGAAGCGCAGCAGCCCGGGGACGGCGGCGACGGCGCTGTCCAGCCGGTCGGCCATCGCGCCGGCCAGGCGTCCGGTCTGGGTGCGGTCGAGCCGGGCGACCGGCATCGAGCGGGCCAGCACCCGGTGCACCTCGGCGGTGGCCCGGCCGAGCCGGTGCGCCTCGATGGCGAAGTTGCCCGGGGACCGGTCGCCCTTGAGCCGGCCGACCTGGTCGAGGGCCAGCTCCCAGCCGTCCTCGGCGTCCGGCAGGTAGCGCTGCAGCAGCCCGAGGGTGGCGGGCTCGGCACGCTCCATCCGGCTCTCGAACCAGGCGGCGACCCGGGGGATGCGGGTGGAGCCGGCCCGGGAGAGCGCGAGCGAGAGTTCGAGGTCGGGGTTGGTGCCGGGGTGGATCCGGCGGAACAGCTTGAGGATGTACGAGGTGCCGTAGATGACCGAGCTGTTGGACTGCTCGGCGGTGGAGGCGCGCCCGGGGAGGTTGGCGGGCAGCCCCGAGCCGGGGGTGCGGCGGAAGGACAGCGCGCCGAAGCGGTCCCCGGTGGCCAGGTGTTCCAGCAGCCGCCCGGTGAGCTCCGGGTCGTGCACCGCGTCGTAGAGGGTCGCGCCGTCGTACGGGCCCTGGCTGAGCCGGCCGAGCACGGCGCCGGGCCCGATGTCCCCGAGCCCGCCGGAGCGGATGCCGAGCAGCAGCTGGTAGATGTCGCCGTGCGGGGCGCCGGCCGTGGTGGCGTGCTCGACCCGTAGCAGCAGGTGGAGCAGGGCCGGGTCGCCGACCTGCAGGGGAGTGCCGACCACCGGGGTGAGGCCGGTGATGGGCCGCCCCTTGCCGGCGTACCACCGCTGGGTGGGCAGCCACGCCGCGATCAGCGGCAGGGCCGCCTGGACGAGTTCGCTGACTCCCAGGGCGGTTCTCCGGACCCCGGTGCCCCGGGTGCCCGCCGCGGCGGCGGGAGCGGCGGCGTCGCCGTCCTGGAGGTGGGCTTGAGAACGGGAGGTTTCGGACATGGCTCCCTTTCCCCGGAAGCACGCGGACTGCCCGACGGGTCGTGGCCGGGTCCGTCAGTCTTCCGGATTGCGGCGGCGCGGCGGTCGCGGCACGCGAGCACGGCTCGGGTGTCACGCCTTCGTGTGGGTGGCCGTTGGGCTGTTCTCCGTACGCGTGGTGCAGAGAACTCCGGGGGCGCGGGGGTTCAACTCGCGCCCCCGGAGGGTCTGGTGGTGCTGTTCGCGCTGGTGTGCGGCGTGCGGCGGATCGTTACTTCGATCGCCCGGTCCCGCTCAGGCGCGGGGGCTGCCGGAGCTGGAACCAGTAGAAGCCGTGTCCGGCCAGGGTGAGCAGGTAGGGCCACTCGCCGATCGACGGGAAGCGCACCCCGCCGATCAGCTCGACCGGGTACCGGCCGCCGTACTGCCGCAGGTCCAGCTCGGTCGGCTGCGCGAACCGCGAGAAGTTGTTCACGCACATGACCAGGTCCCCCTCGTACTCGCGCACGAAGGCCAGCACGGCGGGGTTGCTGGAGGGCAGTTCGGCGTAGCTGCCGAGGCCGAACGCGGGATTGAGCTTGCGGATCTCGATCATGCGACGCGTCCAGTGCAGCAGCGAACTCGAACTGCTTTGCTGCGCCTCGACGTTGGTCACCTGGTAGCCGTACACCGGGTCCATGATGGGCGGCAGACTGAGCCTGCCCGGGTCGGCGGAGGAGAAACCCGCGTTGCGGTCCGGGGTCCACTGCATCGGGGTGCGCACGCCGTCCCGGTCGCCGAGCCAGATGTTGTCGCCCATGCCGATCTCGTCCCCGTAGTAGAGCACCGGGGAGCCGGGCAGGGAGAGCAGCAGGGCGGTGAACAGCTCGATCTGGTTGCGGTCGTTCTCCAGCAACGGGGCGAGCCGGCGGCGGATGCCCACGTTGGCGCGCATCCGCGGGTCCTTGGCGTACTCCGCGTACATGTAGTCGCGCTCCTCGTCGGTGACCATCTCCAGGGTCAGCTCGTCGTGGTTGCGCAGGAAGATGCCCCACTGGCAGCCGCCGGGGATCTGCGGGGTCTTGGCGAGGATCTCCGACACCGGGTAGCGGGACTCCCGGCGCACCGCCATGAAGATCCGCGGCATCACCGGGAAGTGGAACGCCATGTGGCACTCGTCGCCGCCCGAGGCGAAGTCGCCGAAGTAGTCGACGACGTCCTCCGGCCACTGGTTGGCCTCGGCGAGCAGCACCGTGTCCGGGTAGTTGGCGTCGATCTCCTTGCGGACCCGCTGGAGGAACTCGTGGGTCTCCGGCAGGTTCTCGCAGTTGGTGCCCTCGCGGGCGAACAGGTACGGCACCGCGTCCAGCCGGAAGCCGTCGATGCCGAGGTCGAGCCAGAACCGCAGCCCGGCGATCATCTCGTCCTGGACCCGGGGGTTGTCGTAGTTGAGGTCCGGCTGGTGCGAGAAGAAGCGGTGCCAGAAGTACTGCTTGCGAACGGGGTCGTAGGTCCAGTTGGACGTCTCGGTGTCGACGAAGATGATCCGGGCGTCCGGGTACTGCTTGTCGTCGTCGGCCCACATGTAGAAGTCGCCGTACGGGCCGTCCGGGTCCGTGCGGGAGGCCTGGAACCACGGGTGCTGGTCGCTGGTGTGGTTCATGACGAAGTCGATGACGATGCGCATGCCGCGGGCGTGCGCGGCGTCGACGAACTCCATGAAGTCGGCGAGGTCGCCGAACTCCGGCAGCACCGAGGTGTAGTCGGAGACGTCGTAGCCGCCGTCGCGCAGCGGCGAGGCGAAGAACGGGGGGAGCCAGAGGCAGTCGATCCCGAGCCACTGGAGGTAGTCGAGCTTGGCCGTGAGCCCCTTGAGGTCCCCGACCCCGTCGCCGTTGCTGTCCTGGAAGGACCGCACCAGCACCTCGTAGAAGACCGCACGCTTGAACCAGTCGGGGTCGAGCTTCTTCTTCGAGGTCTCGGGGAAGGTGTCGGGGACGGGCTCGTTCACTGTCACGCTGGGTTCCTCCGAACCGTGAGGAGGTGAGCCGGCTCGGCTGAGGGATCGAGCCGGACGTAGTTGTGCCGGCCCCAGGTGTAGACGGCGCCGGTGAGCTCGTCGTGCACCGCGTACGGGCCGTCGCCGTCCAGCGTGACGGTGGCCTCCTGGACGTGGTGCGGGTCGAGGTTCACCACGGTGATGACCTGGTCGGTGAGCCCCTCGGGGGTGGTCGCGGTCTTGGAGTAGGCGAGCACCTGGTCGTTGTCGGTGGGGTGGAAGCGCAGGTCGCGCAGCTGCTGGAGGGCCGGGTGGCGGCGGCGCAGCCGGTTCAGCACGGTCAGCAGCGGGGCCAGGGTGTCGGTGCGGCTCCAGTCGCGCGGGCGCAGTTCGTACTTCTCCGAGTGCAGGTACTCCTCGGAGCCCGGGTGGGCCGGCTCGTTCTCGTACAGCTCGTAGCCGGCGTAGACGCCGTAGCTGGGGGAGAGGGTGGCGGCGAGCACCGCGCGGATCGCGAAGGCGGCCCGGCCGCCGTGCTGGAGGTACGCGTGCAGGATGTCCGGGGTGTTGGCGAAGAAGTTGGGCCGCATGTAGGAGGCGGCGTCACCGGTGAGTTCGGTGAGGTGCTCGGTGAGTTCCGGTTTGGTGGTGCGCCAGGTGAAGTACGTGTACGACTGGTGGAAACCGATCTTCGCCAGGGTGTGCATCATCGCCGGGCGGGTGAAGGCCTCGGCCAGGAACACGACGTCGGGGTCGGTCCGGGCGAGGTCGGCGAGGACCTTCTCCCAGAACACCACCGGTTTGGTGTGGGGGTTGTCGACCCGGAAGATCCGGATGCCGTGGGACATCCAGAACCGAAGGATCCGGATGGTTTCCTTGACGATTCCGTCCATGTCCTGGTCGAAGTTGATCGGAAAGATGTCCTGATACTTCTTCGGCGGATTCTCGGCGTACGCGATGGTGCCGTCCGTGCGGTGGCTGAACCATTCCGGGTGCTTGTTCACCCAGGGGTGGTCGGGGGAGCACTGGAGGGCGAAGTCCAGCGCCACCTCCAGGTGCAGCGACCGTGCCTCGGCGACGAAGTGGTCGAAGTCCTCGATGGTGCCGAGGTCCGGGTGGACCGCGTCGTGGCCGCCCTCGGGGGAGCCGATCGCCCAGGGGGAGCCGACGTCGTGCGGACCGGCCGTCAGGGTGTTGTCCGGACCCTTGCGGAAGGCTCGGCCGATCGGGTGGACCGGCGGCAGGTAGACCACGTCGAAGCCCATCGCGGCGACGGCCGGCAGCCGCTCGGCGGCGGTGCGCAGGTTCCCCGGGCGCGGCGGCTCGACGCCGGCCGGGTCCACCGCGGCGCCCTCCGAACGGGGGAAGAACTCGTACCAGGAGCCGAACAGCGCGCGCTCGCGGTCCACCTGGAGCGGCAGCGGACGGGAGGCGCTGAGCAGCTCGCGCAGCGGGTGACGGGCCAGTACGTCGAGCACCTCGGGGGCGAGCGCGGCGGCCAGCCGGGACAGCGGCGGCATGGTCGGGTCGCGCAGCGCGTCGGCGGCGGCCAGCACGTCGGCGCGGCCCTCCTTCTTGGGCACCCCGGCCGCGGCCCGCTCCAGCAGCCGGGCGCCCTCCTCCAGGACCAGCGCGGTGTCGATCCCGGCGGGCAGCTTCACCGCGGCGGCCTTGCGCCAGGTGGCGACCGGGTCGCTCCACGCCTCGACCAGGTACGACCAGCGGCCGGGCGCGGTCGGGGTGACGTGCGCGCCCCAGCGGTCGGTGCCCTCGGCCAGCTCGCGCATCGGCGTCCACGGGCCGCTGCGGCCGCGCGGGTCGCGCAGCACCACATTGGCGTTGACGGCGTCGTGGCCCTCGCGGAAGACCGTCGCGGTCACCGGGAAGGTCTCGCCGACGACGGCCTTGGCCGGGCGGCGGCCGGCGTCGACGAGGGGACTGACGTCCAGGACGGGGATGCGGCCGATCACGGTGTCGCTCTCTGTCGTCTTGCGGGCGGAGGGCTTGGTGGAGGGCTTGGCGGCGGACTTGCCGACGGTCTTCCCGGCGGGCCGCGGTGCCGCCCCGGTCGAACAGCTCGACCAGCAGCGGCGCGGCGACCTGCCCCAGTGGTTCTACACGCCGTCCTGGAAGCGGCTGGCCGACCGGATCTACCCGGTGCCGGTGCGGCTGGCGGGCC
>NZ_JBEXWT010000150.1:0-13654 GCF_040629945.1 Kitasatospora sp. NPDC005856
TACTGCAGGGGGGACCCTGTGGGAGAGTAGGACGCCGCCGAACAATTCTTCAGAAGAACCCCCATCCGGTTTCCGGATGGGGGTTCTTCGCGTTTTCAGCCGCTTCGGCGGCGCATCCAGCTCCGTCGGCGCGGTGCCGCCATCGTGCCGACGGACGGCGGGTGGAGGGTGGCCACGGCGCTGCGGATCAGGATGCGCACCCCCTCGGCCGCCGTCTCGGCGGACATCGAGGCGCTCGTCTCCCGACCGGAGGCCTGGCTCGGCAGGTACGGCAGACGTGCGAACCCGCCGCGCAGCTCCGGGCGTTCGGTGGCGATCAGGTGCGCCAGCCCGTAGAACACGTGGTTGCAGAGGTGGGTGCCGGCGGTGTGCGAGACGGTGGCCGGGATGCCGGCCTGCTGGACCGCCTCCACGCAGGCCTTCACGGGCAGGGAGGAGAAGTACGCGGCCGGGCCGCCCGGAACGACCGGCTGGTCGAGCGGCTGGTTGCCCTTCCGGTCGGGTGTCCGGACGGCGTCGTCGAGGTTGATCGCCACCCGCTCGACCGTGAGGTCCGGCCGGTTGCCGCCCTGGCCGGTGGCGAGGACCAGTTCCGGCTCGAACCGATCCACCGCCCGGCGCAGTTCGGAGATCGAGTCGTCGAACGCCCAGGGCAGCGGGGCGAACTCCAGCGCCACCCCGGCCGGGGGCCCGGCGGCGACCAGCCGGCCCGCCTCCAGGGACGAGTTCAGGGGATCGCGGCCGAACGGTTCGAAGGCGGTCAGCAGGACGCGGATGATGGCGGACCTCCCAGAGTGCGGGAACGTACGGACCCGATTTGTGCCGTTCGAGCGTAGGGCCGTCCCGAATGTCCCGGCAAGCCCCGCCGGTTCCCGGTGGACACCATGACCTGATTTCCCGTCATGTGCGGTGCAGCGCACCGTCCGCGCGGAGGGAGGCGAGGGTGGGATAGCCGTCGACGGCCATCAGCAGGTCGGCTTCGGCGAGCAGGGAGCGCAGCACGTGGACGATGCCGTCGGTGCCCTCCAGGGCCAGGCCGTAGGCGTACGGGCGACCGACGCCGACGGCGGTGGCGCCGAGGGCGAGGGCCTTGACGACGTCGGTGCCCGAGCGGACGCCGGAGTCGAAGAGGACGGGCAGGCCGTCGGCGGCCGCGACCACGTCGGGCAGCAGGTCGAGGGCGGCCAGGCCGCCGTTGGCCTGGCGGCCGCCGTGGTTGGAGCAGTAGATGCCGTCGACGCCGCCGTCCCTGGCGCGGCGGACGTCCTCGGGGTGGCAGATGCCCTTGAGGAGGATCGGCAGGTCGGTGAGCGAGCGCAGCCAGGGCAGGTCGTCCCAGGTCAGCGGGTTGCCGAAGACGCCGGCCCACTCCAGGACGGCCGCCTGCGGGTCCTCCTCCGGTGCTTTGGCGAGGCGGGCGCGGAACACCGGGTCGGAGGTGTAGTTGGCCAGGCAGTGGCCGCGCAGCTGCGGGAAGTTGGCGGTCGCCAGGTCGCGCGGGCGCCAGCCGGTGACCCAGGTGTCCAGGGTGACGACGATGCCCCGGTAGCCCGCGGCCTCCGCCCGGTGCACCAGGCTCTCGGCCAGTGCCCGGTCGGTGGGGGTGTAGAGCTGGAAGAAGCCGGGGGTGTCGCCGAACTCGGCGGCGACCCGCTCCAGCGGATCGACCGTCAGGGTGGAGGCGACCATCGGCACGCCGGTCCGGGCGGCGGCCCGGGCGGTGGCCAGGTCCCCGTGGCCGTCCTGTGCGCACAGCCCGATCACTCCGATCGGAGCCATGAACAGCGGGGTCGGCAGTCGCAGGCCGAACAGTTCCACCGACAGGTCCCGGGTGCTCGCGCCGACCATCATCCGCGGCACCAGGCCCCACCGCCCGAAGGCGGCGACGTTCGCCCGCTGGGTGGTCTCGTCGCCCGCCCCGCCCGCGACGTAGGAGAGCACCGAGGGTGCCAGCGCCGCGCTCGCCCGCGCCTCCAGCTCGGCGAAGGCCATCGGCATCGTGGGCAGCACGCCGCCGAGCCCGCGCAGGTAGATCTCGTGCTGGTAGTCGCCGAACCGCCCCTGGAACGCCGGATCCATCCGCGGGCTGTCCTCCCGCGAGCTGTTCTTCCGCCGGCTGTCCGTCCGCTGACTGTCCATCCGTCGGCCGTCCTTCCCGTCCGCACCCGCCCGGGACCGTCCCGGCCGGCGCTGCCACCTGCCCCGCCTCCGCCGTACGGGCGGGTGGGTCGACGGCACCCCGGCATTCTCACCACGGACGGAGCGGAGGGCCAGGGGCCGGCCGCACGTGTCACGGCGACGGCGGCCTCATGGCGCCTCGACCGGGCGGACCCGGTGGCCGTACCGCCACACCGCGGCCGCGGCGAGCAGGGCGACCGCCCCGCCGAGCGGCATGACCGTGCCGGGGGAGGTGTGGTCCACCACCTGGCCACCGGCCAGCGCGCCGATCGAGAAGGCGGCCTGGAAGGCCGAGGTGAAGACCACTCCGGCGCCCTCCGGCGCGTGCGGGGCCGCGGCGAGGAACCAGCTGAGCGCGCAGACCGGGACGGCACCGTAGGCGAGGCCCCAGAGCGTCAGCAGCACAGCGGCGCCCGGGCCGCCGGTGCCGAGCAGCGGCAGCAGCAGGGCGGCGCCGGCGAGCAGGGCGGCCGCCGCGCCGAACACCGGACGCAGCGCACGTGCCGCCCGGCCGCCGGCCAGGACGTTGCCGAGCAGTCCGGCGGCGCCGTAGGCGAGCAGCAGGGCGGTGATCAGGCCGGCGCCGGCGTGGGCGGTGCCGCTGAGGAACGGGGTGACGTAGGTGTAGCTGCCGAAGTGGGCCGGCACGATCAGGAAGGTCACCACGATGCCGGTCCGGGTGCCCCGGTGGGCCAGCAGTCCGCGCAGCACGCCCAGCCCGGTGGCCGTCAACGGGGGCAGCGGCGGCAGCGACCGCAGGAGGGCGGCCAGGGTGAGCAGGGTCAGTGCGGCCATCACGAGGAAGGCGGCCCGCCAGCCGGCCAGGGAGCCGAGGAACACCCCCGCCGGTACGCCGAGCACCGAGCCGAGCGGGACGGCGGAGAAGATCAGCGTGTTGGCCCGGGCCTGCCGGTGCTCGGGGACGAGGCGCGGGGCGAGCCCGGTACCGATCGACCAGAACGCCCCGATGACCAGGCCGAGGGCGATCCGGGCGGCCAGGACCGCCCAGTAGGCCGGCGCGAGCGCGCTGAGCAGGTCCGCCAGGGTCAGGACCAGCAGCAGTGCGCAGAGCATGGTCCGCCGGTCCGCCCGCCTGGTCGCGACCGTCACCACGGGCGCGGCCACGGCGGCGACGATGCCCGGCAGAGTCATCATCAGCCCGGCGGTGCCGTCGGAGATCCGGAAGGTGTCGGCGATCGGCGTCAGCAGGCCGATCGGGAGGATCTCGGTGGTGACGATGGAGAAGACGCCGGTCGTCACGGCGAGGACGGCGAGGGTGCCGCCGTCCCGGGCGGCGCGCGGCTTCGGCGCGGGTCGAGCAGGGCGGAGGGTGGTGCCGGTCGGCATGCCGGAGGTCCCGTCGGTGGATGGTGGGTGGGTGACCCGAGTCCATCAGGACGACCGGTGGCAGGCTGGCGTGAATCGGACCTCAACGCTTGCGTCGGAGGCCGGAGTCGACCGGACGTCAACGCTTTCGTGGCGGGTCCGTTGCCCGGCGCTCTTCGGCGAGGCGGCGCTCTTCGGCGAGGCGGCGCTGCTTGGCGCGGTGAACGAGCACGTCGAGGATGCGCTGCCAGGTCGGGGAGGCCTCGGCGATCCGGGAGAAGATCACCGCCTGGTTCCCGGGCCGGCTGCTGTCGCGCCCGTGGGCGGCCTCCCAGACGTCCAGTTCGTCGATCAGCCGGTCCACGCGCGGATCGTCCGGTTCCCAGTCGAGCGACTGGTCGCAGAGCAGGAACAGCCGGATCGTCTCGGGGTCGTCGAAGGCGGCGTTCTTCTCCTGGACGCCCCGGCGCATCGCCTCCGGGTCCAGGGCCTGGTGCAGGATCCAGGTGTCACGTTCGAGCAGGACCGACCGCTCGCTGATCCCGAGCGCGCGCATCCGGTCCAGGATGGCGACCACCTCGGCCGGCAGCGCGAGCCGCTCGCCGCTCGCCAGGTCGGCGATCCGGCGGCGGTGCTCGGCGAGTTGGTCGATCCGGCGGCACAGTTCGGCGTCGAGCTCGGTGACGGCGGCGGCGAACTCCTCCGGCCGCGCGCCCAGCAGCTCGTCGATCCGGGCCAGCGGCACCCCGGCGTCGGCGAGCGTCCTGATCCGGATGAGGTCCACCGCGGCCTGCGCGTTGTACCGGCGGTAGCCGGAGCCGTCGCGTTCGGGCTCGGGCAGCAGCCCGACCTGGTGGTAGTGGCGGACGGTGCGCACGGTCACGCCTGCGGTGGCGGCGAGTTGACTGATCGTGAGCACCGTCCGGCTCCGCTTCCGTCGAGGATTCGTCGTGGTCGTGGTCGTGGTCGGCGTGGTTGTGGCCGTGGTCGAAGTCTAGGCGCGGCCCGCCCGTTCCACGACGTCGCGGATCGCCTGGACCACCGCATCGGCCCGCTCGAAGACGAACTGGCTGTGGCCGGTGTCGGAGAGGATGCGCTGCTCCCCGTTCGAGACCCTGGCCACCATGTCCGCGTACAGCCGCGTCTTGCCGTCGTGCATCGCCCGGAGGAGTTCCTCCGACATCAGCGCCTGCTGGCCGGGGTCGACGCCCAGCGGGGTGAGCGCGATCAGCGGAACGTCGGGGAGGTCCGCCCCGGCCCGCAGTTCGACGGCCAGGTCGGGCATCGAGGCGCGCTCGGCGATGCCGGCGTGGATCCAGCGCTCGCTCACGTGGTACTCGATCACGGCGTCGCGGACGTCGGCCGGGTAGTCCACCAGCAGCTCCTCGCACATCTGCCGGATGCCCGGGAGCGCCTGGCGCAGCTGTTCCTCGGTGGGCGACAGCCGCCGGGTGGCGGCCAGGTTCGCCTCGGCGGGCATGTAGTCGTCCCAGTCCGGGTGGAAGGCGTCCAGCCAGACCAGTCCGGCCACGTCCTGCGGGTACCGCTGGGCGAAGCCGTGGGCGTACGCGCCGCCGAGCGAGTGCGCGACCAGGACGTACGGGCCGGGAACGCCCTGGGCGCTCAGCAGTTCGCGCAGTTCGGTCGCGACCTCGGCGGCGGTGCGCGGCAGCGCGGCGTCGTCGCTGTAGCCGGTGCCGCCGCGGTCGTAGACCACCGCGGTGGTGAACTGCGCGGCTCCCTGCTGGACGCCGAAGTAGTCCAGGCCGATGGCGCTGGCGCCGGGCAGCAGGACGACGGCGGGCCCGCCGCTGCCCTGCCGGTGCAGGTAGAGGCGGCGGCCGTCGATCTCCTGGAAGCCGCCGACCGGAGGCTGGAACGGGGTGGCGGAAGTGCTCTCGTTCTTCATGCGGCAAGCCTCCAACCCTGACGTAGCGTCAAGGTCAAGCGCCGGTGTCGTACGGATCCGCTCGGGTGCTCAAGGGCCCGCGGTCGAGAGCTCGTGGGGCAGGGCGACGGCGGCAGGCCGAAGGCCCGGCCGGCGTGGCCAGGCCGGGTTTGACGGCTGCCGGGGCTTCCATCACCCTTCCACTAATCGAATAGTGAAAGGGTACTTTGCTGATGCCCGCTTCCGTCTCCCCGCCCGCCGGCCGGTCCGCCCCGCCCACCGTGCGATCCGCTCTGCCCGTGCCGGCCGTCCGGCGTGCGCCGCCCCTCGCCCGCCGCCCCGCCGTGCTCGCCCGCCGCCCCGCCAAGCTCGCCTGGGGCCTGGCGGCCGGGTTCGCCGCGCTCTACGCCTGCGTCGCCGTCAACCGGCACCGGCGCGGCCTCACGAAGGCCTACGACCTGGGCATCTTCGAGCAGGCCGTCCGGGCGTACGCGCACGGGCAGGCGCCGATCGTGCCGCTCAAGGGGCCCGGCTACCACCTGCTCGGGGACCACTTCCACCCGCTGATCGCCCTCCTCGCCCCCGCCTACCGGGCCTTCCCGAGCCCGCTCACCCTCGTCGTCGCCCAGGCGCTGCTGATGGCACTGGCCGTCGTCCCGCTCACCCGCTGGGCCCACGAGGTGGCCGGGCCACGGGCGGCACTGGTCGTCGGTTGCGCCACGGGGGCCTCCTGGGGGATCGTCCGGGCGGCGGCCGACGACTTCCACGAGATCGCGTTCGCGGTCCCGCTGCTCGCCTTCGCCGCCACCGCACTCGGCCGGCGCCGGCCGCTCGCCGCCGCGCTCTGGTCGCTGCCGCTGCTGCTGGTCAAGGAGGACCTGGGGCTGACGGTGGCCGCCGTGGGAGCCCTGATCGCCTGGCAGGCCCGGCGGGAGCGCCGCCGCAGTCCACTGCCGGGGCTCGTCCTCGCCACCGTCGGCCTCGCCGCGACCGCGCTCACCGTGCTCGTCGTGCTGCCGTCCTTCAATCCGAGCGGGGGTTTCGACTACTGGCAGCAGCTGGACGGCGGCGGGCGGCCCTCGCTCGGGACGCTGCCGCTGCGGCTCGGCTGGCCGCCGGTGAAGTGGCTGCTGCTGTTCCTGCTCGCTGCCACGGCGGGCTTCGCGGGCCTGCGCTCGCCGCTGCTCCTGCTCTGCGCGCCCACCCTCGCCTGGCGACTGCTCTCGGCCAACTCGCACTACTGGGGTGTCAGTTACCACTACAGCGCGGTGCTGATGCCGGTCGCGCTGGCGGCCCTGGTGGACGTCCTGCGGCACTTCGACGCCCGCCGGGTCCGCCGCTCACTCGCCGTCAGCGCCCTGGTGACCGCCGTGACGCTGCCGCTCTACCCGCTGCACGAGGTGGTGATGCCCGAGGCCTGGCGCACCCCGCCCCGGCTCACCGCCACCCGGGCGCTGCTCCACCGGAT
Source organism: Kitasatospora sp. NPDC005856 (assembly GCF_040629945.1). Taxonomy (NCBI): domain Bacteria; kingdom Bacillati; phylum Actinomycetota; class Actinomycetes; order Kitasatosporales; family Streptomycetaceae; genus Kitasatospora; species Kitasatospora sp. NPDC005856. Next base: position 6,861 of record NZ_JBEXWT010000150.1, read on the forward strand.
ATCCGACGACGCCACCGTGGCCGCCTCCAACCGGCTGGCGGCGCAGCTCACCGGCCGGGCCGAGGTCACCCTGGTGTGCCGTGCGCCGGTGGGTCCCGGACCGCAGTGGGTGGCCGTGGACCTGCGCGACCCGAGCGTGCGGTCCCCGTGCGCCACGGCCGACACCGCCCGGATGCTGGCCCTCTACCGGGAGCGCGGCTACCAGCCGCTGATCGACCAGGACGGCCTGCTCCTGCTGCACCGTCCCTGAGGAGCGTCCGCCGGCGCCCCGGGGCCGGCTTGACCCGTGCGCCGCAGTGGGTCACTATTCCACTATTGAACTAGTGAAAGGCCGAAAAGCCGGTGATCGAGTACCGCATTGAGCGGCGCAGCGGCGTCTCCACGTACCAGCAGATCGTGCAGCAGACCAAGCAGGCCCTGCGGCTCGGACTGCTCCAGCCCGGAGACAAGCTGCCGACCGCCCGTGAGGTGGTCGAACTGACCGCGATCAACCCCAACACCGTGCTGAAGGCCTATCGCGAACTCGAACGCGAGGGGCTGGTCGAACCCCGCCCGGGGCTCGGCACCTTCGTCCAGCGCTCGCTCGCCCGGCCGGAGGCGGCGGCGGACGGGCCGCTGCGCGCGGACCTGGTCGGGTGGGTGGACCGGGCCCGGGAGGCCGGACTGGAGCGCGAGGACATCGCCGCTCTGATGGCCTCCGTCCTGGAGCAGCGCTTCGACGCCGGGGTCTCCGGCACCGACACCGGGGTCTGAGACCCCTCGGCAACACCGAACAGAGAACAGTGGGGGACCGGGTGGACGACCCGATGACCACGGCGCCCGCGTCGGCGCCGGCCCTGGAGGCGGAAGGCCTCGGCAGGATGTACCGGAACGGCTGGGCCCTGCGCGGCTGCGACGTCACCGTCCCGGCCGGGCGGATCTGCGGGGTGGTGGGGCCCAACGGCGCGGGCAAGAGCACCCTGCTCGCCCTCGCCGCCGGCCAACTCGCGCCCACCGAAGGAGGGTTGCGAGTGCTCGGCGCCGACGCCGGCGCACCCGGGCTGCGCGCCCGCGTCGCCTACGTGCCGCAGGACAAGCCGCTCTATCCGGGCCTCACCGTCGCCGAGACGCTGCGGATGGGCCGCGAGCTCAACCCGGTGTGGGACGATCAGATGGCCCGACGGATCGTGGACCAGGGCGAGTTGAATCCCAAGGCGCGGATCGGCTCGCTCTCCGGCGGCCAGCGCACCAGGGTCTGCCTCGCCCTCGCCCTCGGCAAGGTGCCCGACCTGCTGCTGCTCGACGAGCCGATGGCCGACCTCGACCCGCTCGCCCGGCACCAGCTGATGGGCACCCTGATGTCCACCGCCGCCGAGCGCGGCACCAGCGTCGTGCTGTCCTCGCACATCCTCCCCGAGCTGGACGGCGTCATCGACCACCTGATCCTGGTCCAGCGCGGACGCATCCGGCTGGCCGGCGACCTGGACGAGATCCTCGACGGGCACCGGCTGCTCACCGGCCTGGCCGCCCGAAGCTCCTCCCTGGCCGCCGAGTCGGTGGTCGAGCAGCGCGTCAGCGGCCGACGGGTCGTCGCGCTGGTCCGCACCGACGAGCCGGTGGACGGCGAGTGGGAGAGCGAGCGACCGAGCCTGGAGGACCTGCTGCTCGGCTACCTCCGCGCACCCGCCGACCCGAACGACCGTAACGAGGTAGCCGCATGAGCACCGAGGTCCTGCCCGACCGCACCACCGCTCCCACTGCCTCCTCCACCCCGAAGCCCGCTCTGCGCGGAATCCTCTGGCTGGTGCTCCGTCAGAACCGGCTGCTCCTCTGGACCCTGGGGGTTCTGGTGGTGCTGGTGGTGGCCGACCTCCTGTGGATCCACATCGCCTGCGACCGGATCGTGAGCGAACTGCGCCGGACCGACTGCTACTCCCCCGAGACCTGGGCGAGAAAGGAGTGCTGGAACCGCGTCGAGCCGCTCGACCGTCCGAACGGCTGGTACCTCCGGGTCCTCCAGCCCGCCGTGACCGCGCTCCCGCTGCTGGTCGGCGTGTTCGTCGGCGCCCCGCTGCTGGCCCAGGAGTACGAACGCGGGACCGTCCGCCTGATCCGGGCCCAGTCCGTCAGCCCGATCCGGTGGCTGGCCGTCCGCCTCGCCGTTCCCGGCCTCGCCGTCCTGGCCGCCGCCGGCGTGATCGCGGTGCTGATGACCTGGGTGTGGTGGACGGACATCGTGCGCGGCCCGGTCGCCTTCGACCCGCCGTTCCAGTACATGACCTACCCGGCCCTCGGGGTCGCCCCCGTCGCCTGGTCCCTGTTCGCCCTGGCCCTCGGCGTCCTCGTCGGCCAGCTCGTCCGCCGCGCCCTGCCCGCCATGTTCCTCACCGGCGCCCTCGTCGCGGCCACCCACGGCCTGGTCCTCTGGGCCCGCCCCTACTTCTACCCGGCCGTGGACCGGGTCGCCGCCCTGCGCACCACCGAACCCAGCAACTCCTGGCTGCTCGACCGCGGCATCGTCCTCCCCGACGGCTCCCGCGTCAGCACCAGCAGCTGCGGTTTCAGCTTCAGCACCGACTGCGACGGCGCCACCGCCTCCTGGCTCCGCTACCACCCGGCCGACCACCTCGTCCCCGTCCAACTCGTCGAGGCCGGCATCCTCCTGGCCCTCACCCTGGCCCTGCTCCTCGTCGTCTTCCGCCGCATCCGCGCATAGCTCCCCGCACCCCGCCCGGCCGTGCGGGGCGACAACCACCAAGGCCAGGAGCCGAGTCGACGACTCGGGTCCTGGCCTTGGTGCTCGGAAGCGCAGAGTGCGGTGCGAAGTATTCACCTCCACCGCCATTGAGTGATCGCCGGCCATGGCGGGCGATCCCGATGTCATCGGTCGGACCGCCGCGCTGGTCGGCTTCCTGCGCGACGAGAACGTGTACCACCGGCACCAGCAGCTGGTGCAGCAGGACGAGCGGCGTTCGACGAAAGGCCCCCGGACGCGGCCCTTTCGCCGCCGCGCGGGGCACCGCCACAATGGGCGTGTCGATCGCGGAAGTGGGGGAACCGGGGTGGAGTGGCTGCTGGGGATCGGTGGGGCCCTGCTGCTCGGGGTGCTGACCAATCTGGTGTACGACTTCGCCAAGTTCGGCGGCTCCCGGCTCGGTTCCCGGGTGCCGGTGCCGCTGGTCCGGCGGGCGGGCCTGACGGCGGCGGCCCGGGCGCACGACGTGCGGGCGAACGGACTGGCGCCGCTGATCACCTGGTCGGCGAGCCGCCCGCTGGCGCCGAGCACGCTGGTGACGGCGCACCGCGGGCGGGTGGAGCGCCCGCACGTGCTGGACGCGGTCGGGTGGACCGAGGAGGTGGCGCGTCGGCGGGCGGCCGGTGCGGCGGGCCGCACGGCCTACATCTCGCGGCTGACGGTCGATCACGGCGAGCACGGCGGTGCGCGGGTCTGCGAGGTCGACATCGCGGAGAGCGACTACGCGGAGTGCATGGCCACCACCGGACTGGGCCGGGAGGACCCGGAGGCGGCCCGGCTGCTGCGCGAGGCGCTGGACGAGGGCCTGACGAGCTTCGTGGCCGTCGCGCCGCCCACGATGGTCAGCGCCTGCGTCGCGGTGCGGGACCGGCGGGGCCGGCTGTTGCTGCTCCGCCGCTCGCTGGCGGTCACCACCTTCCCGGCGCAGTGGACGGTCGGGATCAACGAGACGATGAAGTACCGGGACGAGCCGGGAGCCGCCGAGGACTTCTACGGGCTGGTCCGGCGGGCGCTGGAGGAGGAGCTGGGGCTGCTGCCGGACGACGTCGGGCCGGCCGTGATCACATGGCTGGGCTGGAGCGAGCCGGCCTCCTGCTACACGCTGGTGGCCACCGTCAGGTCCCGGCTCGACGCGGCCGAGATCGACCGCCGCCGCGAGGGCTGCCACAGCACCTTCGAGCACGACATGGCCGTCTGGGTGCCGTTCACCCGCCGTACGGTCTCCGAGCTGATCGAGGGCGGCACCTGCCCGGACGGCTCGCGGCGCTGGTCGTACCTCGCGCCGCTGGTGGCCTGGGAGGCCTGGCGGGCGGCGCAGCAGGAGCGGGCGTAGGGCGGACGGTCGTCGGGTGGAACGGTCGTTCCCGGGAGCGGTCGATCCGGCCACCGGCCACCGACAACCGGCCACCGACAACCGGCCCGCACCCGGTCAGCCGACGGCGGTCCGCCAGTCCGCCGGCCCGCTCGCCGGGAGGTGCCCGGGCAGGCCCGGGGTCCAGCGCTTCGAGCCGTCCGGCAGCACGGCCAGGGCCTCGACGCCGGGTCGGCGCGCGGCCCAGGCGAGCGCCCGGACCGGGCCCATGGCGAAGGCGGCGGTGGCCCACGCGTCGGTGCGGGCGATGCCCGTGCCCGGGGCACCGACCAGGGTGAGCGAGGCCAGACCGTCGGCCGGGCGGCCGGTGTGCGGGTCGAGGATGTGCGCTCCGCGCTCGGCGGTGCCGGAGGTGGCCACGGCCAGATCGTGGCCGGCCAGGACGGCGGCCAGCAGACCCGGCTGCCGGGGGTCGGCGATGCCGATCCGCCACGGCCCGCCCGCGCACTGCACGTCTCCGCCGCCGCTGACGCAGTACTGCCGGGAGCCGGAGGAGCGCAGCAGGGCGGCCGCCCGCTCGACCGCCCAGCCCTTGACCCAGCCGCTGGGGTCGAGCCGGCCGCCCGGCCGCTCGCTGAAGTAGCCGTCGGTCTCGGCGGCCACCTCCCGGCAGGCGGCCAGGACGGCGTGGACCTCCGGATCGCAGTCGTCCAGGGCGAGTTCGCCCCGGTCGAGACGGCTGATGTCGCTGTCCGGCCGGTAGGTCGAGAACACCGCGTCGATCCGGTGCAGTCGTTCGGCGATCCGCTCCAGCACGGCCGGGGTCCCGGGGCCGGGGTCGCGCACGGTGACGGAGAAGACGGTGCCCATCACGGGCTCGGCGTGGCGCAGCACGGGCCGCCTCAGCCCTCGGCCCGGTCGAGGGCGCTCTGCAGGGAGCGGACGTAGCCGTCGCTGGTGTACGTCGCGCCGCTGACCACGTCGATCCTGGCGCTCTGCGCGGCTATCGCCTCCTGGTTGAGGACCGGCAGCGCGGAGCTGTTGATCTCGCGGTCGCGCCGTTCGGAGTTCGGGTACCTGACCACGTCGACGGCGGTGATCCTGCTGCCGGCCAGGGTGACCTGCACCTGCACCGGCCCGTAGCGGGTGTTGACGGTGTCGCCGCTGACCTTCCGCGTGGTGCCCGTGGCGGAGGCGGAGGCGGAGGCGGAGGCGGACGGGGAGGCGGAGGCCGCGGGGGCGTTCGACGACCCCGAGACGTCGGTGCCCGAACCGGTTCCGGCTCCGGAGCCGACGGCGGTGCCGGAACCGGTGCCCGCCCCCGAGCCGATCACCGGGGCGGGCCCGGACGCCTCGTGCGGTTTGAGGGACAGCAGCAGCACCACCCCGGCCGCGGTGGCGGCGCTGGTGACGACGGTTCGGCGCATGGGATCGACGCTCCTCAGGGAAGTGGAAAGCGGGAACGGGTTCAGAAGGAGAAGCTCTCGTGGTGGATGCGCCCGGGCCGCACCCCCGCCGCCCGCAGCGCGCGGACGGCCTCCTCGGCCAGGGCGTCCGGGCCGCACAGGTAGACCTCGTGCTCGGCGAGGTCCGGGACCAGCCGGGCCAGCGCGCCGCGGAGGTCGCCGACCTGCTCGCGCGTGCCGAGCAGCTCGTGCACCGCCGCGCCGCGCCGCCGGGCGACCTCGGCCAGCTCCGCCCGGAACAGCACGTCCTGCGGCCGCCGGGCCCGCTGGACCAGCGTGACGTCTCCCGGCAGGGTCTCGAACAGGGCGCGCAGCGGGGTGATCCCCACCCCGGCCCCGAGCAGCAGCACCCGGCGCTGCCGCAGTCGCCGCCCGGTGAACGCCCCGTACGGGCCCTCGGCGCGCACCTTGGTGCCCGGGCGCAGGGCGGCCACCGCGGCGCTGTGCCCGCCGAGGTCCTTGACGGTGAAGCGCAGGAAGCGCGGGTGTGGCGGGGCGGACAGCGAGTACGGGTTGGCGGCCCAGCGCAGCCCGGGCGCCTGGAACTGGAGCCGGAAGAACTGGCCGGGCTCGGCGCGCAGTTCGTCGAGTCGCCGTCCGGTGAGGAACAGCGACACCACACCGGGGCCCTCCGGTCGTACCTCGGCGACCTCCAGACGGTGCCGCCGGTCGAGCAGCCACGGCCGCAGCAGCCGGAACCACCCGACCAGGCCGGCCGTGCCGAAGTAGAGGGCGTACCAGGCGGCCCGGCCCGGGCCGCCGCCCAGGTCCACACCGGTGGCCGACTGGTGGGCGAAGGCCAGTGCCACCGCGAGGTAGGTCGCCAGGTGCAGGTGGTACCAGGTCTCGTACGGGAGGCGGCGGCGCGCGATCCGGGCGGAGACCGCTCCGGTGCCGAACAGCAGCAGGGTGCCCAGGGTGGCCTTGAGCATCTCGGGGTAGTGGAAGACGACCTCCACGCCCTCGCCGACCAGGCCGCGCCCGTCGGTCAGCGCGTAGCCCCAGACGATCGTCAGCACGTGCACCGAGACCAGGGCCACCATCCAGCGCCCGCCGAAGGCGTGCCAGCGCGCCAGCCGGTCGGCACCGACCCCGCGCTCCACCGGCGGCAGCCGGGCCATCAGCAGGAGCAGCACCGGCGCGGCGTAGCCGGCCAGCAGCCCGGTGATCCGGCCGGCACCGGTCAGCCAGCCGGCCGCGCCGACCACCGACGGGGTGCCCGTCCACCACAGCGCGAGCACGCCGAGCGCGCCCACGGCGATCAGGCCGAGTGCCGCGCGCG